>JABEVM010000092.1 GCA_013041585.1 Chlamydiota bacterium | reverse complement strand
TTACAAACGTAGATGAATTTATTTGGGAAGATGACGCTTGGCTCGAAAAACGTAAAAAGAATAAGAATGCGAGCTACCCTTGCGCCATTTACGAAGTGCATTTAGGCTCTTGGAAAAAAAGAGATGGCCATTATTTTCTTAATTATCGCGAAATTGCGCATGAGCTTGCAGCGTACGTCAAAGAGATGGGCTTTACCCATATTGAACTGATGCCAGTCTCAGAACATCCACTCGATGAATCATGGGGCTATCAGGTCACAGGGTTTTATGCGGTAACAAGCAGGTTCGGCACTGTCCAAGATTTCCAGTATTTTGTAAACCACATGCACAAAAATGGCATAGGAGTCATTTTAGACTGGGTGCCAGCTCACTTTCCAACGGATGATTTTTCTTTAGCCCAATTTGACGGCTCTTATCTTTTCGAGCATGCTGACCCTAAAAAAGGTTTTCACCCTCATTGGAACACATATATCTTTAATTACGGCAGACGAGAAGTGTCCAACTTTCTGATCTGTAGCGCTCTATTTTGGTTTGGAAAGATGCATATCGACGGCCTTCGTGTTGACGCCGTAGCTTCTATGCTCTATCTCGATTATGGCCGCAACCCTGGCGAATGGATCCCTAACGAATATGGACGTAATGAAAATTTAGAGGCGATTGAATTTCTAAAGCATTTGAACTCGATTGTGCATGATAAGTTTCCTGGTGTTTTGATGTGCGCAGAAGAGTCTACAGCTTTTACTGGTGTTTCCCATCCTTTGGAATGGGGAGGGCTTGGATTCGACCTAAAATGGAATATGGGATGGATGAACGACACTCTTAAATATTTTCATAAAGATCCCATCTATCGTAGATACCACCAAAACGATCTTACATTTAGTTTGATCTACGCCTTTACAGAAAAATTTATTTCAGTGATCTCCCATGATGAAGTGGTTCACGGAAAAGCGAACCTCATCACCAAAATGCCCGGCGATGACTGGCAAAAATTTGCGAATGTCCGTCTTTTATATAGCTACATGATCTGCCATCCTGGAAAAAAACTGCTCTTTATGGGAACAGAGTTTGGACAATGGGATGAGTGGCAGTGTAAGAGCGAGATCCATTGGTTCTTACTCCAATATTTTATGCACCAAGGTCTGCAAAAATGCATAAAAGAGCTCAATCATTTTTATCAAAACCACCCGGCTCTTTGGCAGCACGATCACGATAGCAGAGGATTTGAGTGGATCGACTTCTCTGACCACGATAATTGCGTTGTGAGCTATTTACGTAAAGGAGATGGATGCTATCTTGTTTGCGTACATAATTTCACTCCAACTTACTTTTCTGACTATTTTATTCGGCTTGGAAATATTTCTCATATCCATGAAGTGTTTAACACCGATAGAGAAGAGTTTGGGGGTTCTGGCAAGGTAAATTCTATGATCACAATTGCAAAAAATGACAATGGACAGCCAATTGGTTTTATTACCAAACTAGCTCCGCTAGGTACTATGATCTTTGAGGTGGATTTTGTCTTCTAAGTTAGGGAATTTGAAACAGGAGTATGACAAACTCCTTTCTGAAATTCAAAAGCACGACAGACTTTACTACGTTGAATACACTCCAGAGATTTCAGATTATGAGTATGATCTGTTACTAAAAAAGTTAGAGGAGATCGAAAAAAATCACCCGGAGCTGATAAGCCCTAATTCTCCTACGAAACGAGTCGGGGATGCGCTTACAGAGGGCTTTCGCCAAGTCTCGCATAAAGTTCCTATGCTTTCTCTCGCTAACACCTATTCAGATGAGGAGCTGCAAGATTTTGTAGAAAGGGTATACAAACTTCTAGAGACACAAAAAGTAGAATTCTGCGCAGAGCTTAAAATGGACGGTGTCGCTGTGACCCTGCGATATGAAAAAGGTGTTTTTGTCAGAGCCCTCACAAGAGGAGATGGCAAGAAGGGGGATGATATTACTGCCAACATGAAAACCATCCATTCCCTTCCCTTAAGCTTAAGTGGAAAACACATCCCTGATTATATAGAAGTTCGCGGAGAAGTGTTCCTTCCCCATAAAATTTTCCAGAAATTGAATAACAAAAAAAGTCAAATGGGGGAAGACCTTTGGGCAAATCCTCGCAACGCAGCTGCCGGATCGTTAAAACTGTTAGACCCTGCAGAAGTTGCAGAAAGAAAACTCTCCTTTGTTTGCTACGGGATTGCGGAAGTTTCTTCAAAAGAGATCACGACCCAATTTGATGCGCTTTCGTTTATCAAAAATTTGGGTCTGCCTGTTTTTGCAGATGGATTTTATAAGGTCTGTAAGTCTTTAGACGAGATTTTAGATTTTGCTGACTTCATTCAGAAAAAAAGAGCTTCTCTTCCTTTCGACATCGATGGTATGGTTGTAAAAGTCAATCAACTTAAGTTCCATGATGTGCTTGGCTTCACTGGAAAACATCCAAGGTTTGCTGTAGCGTATAAATTTGCTCCCGAGCAGGCAACGACCAAAATTTATGATATTACCCTACAAGTAGGCAGAACAGGTGTTTTAACACCTGTAGCTGAGCTTGAACCTGTTTCCTTAGCCGGAAGTACGATCTCTAGAGCCACCCTTCACAACCAAGAAGAGATCGAGCGTAAAGACATCCGTATCGGTGATACCGTTATCATTGAGAAAGGGGGAGATGTGATCCCCAAAGTAGTCCAAGTTGTACTAGAAAAAAGACCCCACTCTAGTAAGCCTTGGAAGATGCCCACTCACTGCCCCTGCTGTGGAACTCCTGTAGTTATAAGTGTAAGTGAAGTAGCCGTTCGCTGCCCTAGCAAGAATTGCTTAGAACAAAGAGTTAGGCGGATCATCTTTTTTGTAAGTAAAGACGCCATGGACATAGAACATCTAGGTGATAAGGTTGTACGGCAATTAGTTGAGAAAAATCTAGTCACATCGATTTCCGACATCTATTCTCTTACGGAAGAAGATTTGGCCCTTTTGGATGGATTTAAAGAGAAATCGATCCACAACCTTTTACAAAGTATCGAAAAATCAAAGCATGTCTCCTTAGCAAGACTCATCTTAGCCCTTGGTATCAAGCATGTCGGAGAAGGGACTGCAGAAATCCTAGCAAATCACACTAAAAATCTTAAAAATCTCCTCTCTATCAAAGAAGGGGATTTGGACAGTATAGAAGGAATAGGGCCTAAAATTGCCGAGTCGATTTTACAATATTTCTCCGATCCTATACATATAAAAGAAATTGAGCATTTAATCACAAAAGGGGTACAACCGGAAGTGATTAAAGCAATTGAAGATACAGGGCACCCGTTTTATAACAAACACTTTGTCCTTACCGGAACGCTGCAAAATTATACGCGCCTAGAAGCTGGAAATTTGATCAAACAAAAAGGCGGGAAAGTATCTTCGACAGTAGGCAGCAGCACGGATTATCTCGTTGTGGGGGAAGACCCAGGTTCAAAGCTTGACAAAGCCAAAAAGCTTCACGTGAAAATTTTAGATGAACAAGATTTTACAAAACTTTTATGAGAGGGATCATGAAGAAGTTTACTCTTTTTAGTGATAAGAATCGCAAGAGATCTTTTATACAAGCAGGCCTATATGGAGGCCTCATTGTTTTTATTTGGGGGATGTTCTCCTGGATGGTACTTCCTTGGCACCATAAGACTATGCATACTTTTAAAGACGAAAGGAAAGTTGCCTCAGTTATTCGTGATAACGTGACCGAAGATGGCATTTACGCCTTTCCTAGCGCTACGGCAAAAAAGGAAAAAAATGAACCTTTCATTGTGGCATCTGTACGCGTAGAGGGTATGCGCTGCGGGGTTACTTGTTCTATTATCATTTCTGCTTTGATTGAAATCGTATCAGCCTTTTTGATCACGTATCTTCTTACCAAGACCAAATATACAGATTACATGCATAGAGTCGGATTTGTGGCCACGATTGGGGTTTTAATAGCGATTCTATCTTACTTGCCAGCTTGGAATTGGTGGGATTTTCCAGCTAGCTATACAATAGTGAACTTTGTAGATACAATCATCGCCTGGTTCCTAGGTGGTCTTGTGATTGCAAAGTTTGTGAAGAAGTCTCTTTTTGAGTAATACTCATCTTAGCAAAGTAGGGCATAAGGTCCTACTTTGCTGTTTCTAATTGCTTAGGTGTGAAAATTTCTTGTTAGAATTGCAACTATTTGTTTTTCAGAATTCTGATTGGAATCTATAACAAAAATGTTGCTATCAGTGCCTACTTTCTTAATCTTTTCATTTAGAGCCTCGATGGCCCTTTTTTCCTGAATAATACTTTGGATAATCTGTGTAGCATCTGTGATTTCTACCTTAGCTCTCTTTCCGTTATCGAATAATCGGACTAGTTCCTTTTTTTGATCGAGCGCTAATAAAAGATCGGCATCAACATTGTCCATAGAAGGTGGATCTAAAGGAGTCTTCATAAGAGAATCATATCTTTGTTCATGGGTTTTAAGCTGCGCTTGTAAACTATCCAATTCGTCTAGTTTAACTTTACTCTCATTTAAAAATGGTAAAACTTCTTTCCAATTGGTCGTTTTCACATCGAATAAAAAATGGAAAACTCTTTCAAAAAAAGTAGTTCCTTGTGCTTCTATATATTTTTGGTTATTTTTTACAACGATCACAAGTTTAAAAGAAGAAGGGGAACTTGCAAAAGTTTGTAAAGCTTCTTTAGTTTTGGTTGGGTTTGGGGCTTCTCTACTTTGATACATGTAGTCAATGATTTGTTTTCTTTCTTCATAAGAGTAAGTTGGAAAAATGAGCTCCATAATTTTACTATCCGTTCCAATCTTTCCATGTAGTTGAGCATACGTGTAAATTTCACTGATCATACACTCGAATTCTGCGTCGTCTGCGGAGTTTTGTTGTGTAACTTGAAAGGAATTATTTAATTTAGCTTCTACGATTTCTAGGAATCTCCCTTTTCGCTCTTCCGCTTCCCATTGAAGAAATAAAGCTTTAGATGCTGTATCAACGTATGTATGTTCTTTGCGTGAAAGTTTTTGTGTAGATAGTGCTTTTACTTTAGTCTCCCAAGTTCTCCTTACTCTCTCTGGATCTGTACCATCGGTTGCGGGAGAATCTGTTATAGTAGGCAAGTCAATACGACGTACTTGAAGCGGTTTTGAGTCTTCAACAAGCTGTTTTCCTATCGATGTAAGGGTTTCAATAGAAATATTTTGTTCTTTCTCTGGAAGAGGTGGCCCGAAAACTCTTGGTTGACGAACGCCCTGAATAGGTCTTAATGGGATATCATTAGTCATAATG
>JABEVM010000091.1 GCA_013041585.1 Chlamydiota bacterium | reverse complement strand
GTTCCCATACGCTGCCATATCATTGTAATATGGATATCTACTTACTGTGAGGAGAGAATTAATACAATTTATACGGGTATAAAGCTCTTAAGTTCGTAAAGATTGCGTTAAGAATGAAGTGCTTTCTTTTCCTGGAATGAAGTGCATGATTATTTTATTTTATTTTTGTTTAAAGTTTGCTTATTTAATTACTTAAATCATTTTAATTTAAATTAATTGATAAAATATAATTATTGATCAATAATTAAGTTTGATAGGCGTTAGCAAATAAAGGGGAGGGGATATGTCAAAATATCGCGCATTTGTACATTACCATTTCAAGAAAGGAATGGAAGAGAAAGGAATGAAGTTCTTAGAAAATGAGCTTTTTAAGAAAGCTCAGACCTATGGATGCCATGGCCTTGAATTATTACAAAACGAAGTTGATTCTTGCCAAGTCTTAGGGATTGGTTTTTGGAACAGCTTAGAAGAGGCTAAAAAATTTCAATCTGTATGGGATTCTAAAGAAAAAGAGCTCATGGAATTCTGCGAAAGAAAGCCTAATCGAGAGTTTTGCAAAGTTCGCACTACTTACGCGGAAAAAGCAAAGAAAGCTGCGTAAGGTTTTAAAAACTTTCGAAAATCGAAAATAACACCCTTTTCAGAAAGGGAGTTGTTTTCGATTTCATTCGCTAAGTCTTTTCGGCTTTGGTTCTTGCTTGCGTATAAGTTGAAAATTTTTCTATTATATTCTTCTACATTAACTTTTGGAGAGGAATATGATATCGAAAATGCTTTTTGCTGCTTGTATCCTAACAAGCGCATCCGTACTCGCGGATCAACCTACGAATAACAAGCCAGTTGATAAGACAGCTGCTGAGTCTAATGATACCAAAAATAAGGGTAAGGTTTATCTTAAGTTGGCATCAGGGGCTTCCTTTGCGCAAAAAGCCCGCGTATACGCTTCTCCCGCTGTTTGGGATCTAGCCGAACAAGGATATAATTCTGAATTAGGAACAAGACCGATCATTGGTGGTGGGATAGGATATGAATTCTGTTCTCTACTTGCGACAGATTTGATCGCTTCCTATCGTCCAAACTTTAAATATAGCAAATTTCAAACCACTCCAGCCTCTTCTGCAGCAGCAGGAAATTTAGGAAATAAAACAAGAAGGTTTGATTTGGATGTAACAAGTCTCATGCTTTCGTTCTATTTAAATGGTCTTGGACTTGACCAAACTCATTGGAAGCTAGGAGAAAAGGCCGGAAGTCTTTATCCAATTCTTGGAATTGGGATTGGAGCCAGCCAGTTAAAAGTGTTTAATTTTCGCTCAACAGGGCTTCCTCCGGTGAATCCTGCTTTAGATTCATCTCCTTCCTTTGGGTCGGAAAACCAATATTCAATACGATATAGGTTTACCTATCAAGCTCTAGCTGGCCTCGAATATAGATATAACGATAGATGGGCTCTCTCTACTGGGTATCGCTGGTTTGATGCGGGAAGATTCAAAGGGCCAGAATATATTCGAGATCCCAATGGAATTGCGTTAGATACTGAAAACAAGGAATGGAGAATTTCCTTTGCAGCTCATGAGCTTTTTGTAGAGTTAAAAGTTTTCTTATAAAGCGCTGAGACTTGCTACGTTTCAAAGAATGTATGTAATTGCCGTAAACTACAAAGCAGAATAAAATATTCGCCTTTGTAGTTTACTAAGCAAAAAAGTATGAAAAAAAACCGAATTTTCTTTCTCTCTAGTTTTCTTCTTTTCTCTTCCCTTTCAGCTGATCCAGAATATCAGGTTATAGGTGATATCAATTTTTCAGCTTATAGCGGAGCTGAAGATATCATCACATTCCAACATAGTTTGATCGTAGGAGAGGATAAATTACTTGGAAGGCCCCCTACAATACAATCTGTAGGTCGTGGTTTTGGACGTTTTTTTGAAATTTTAGCATGGGACGTGACCAACGTATATCTAGGTGTTGTACAGCATGAAATTTTTGGACATGGGTATCGGATACGCGATTTAGGTACCGAGTACGCCAAAGTAAAAGGGTACTCTTTTTCCTGGGAGGGAGCTGCAACTCATTTCACCATTACTAACAAGATGACAACGAGCTTAGAATCAACAATCAGTATGGGCGGAGTGGAGGCAACTGCCATTTTGGCAAATCGACTGAGGCTAAAATGGCTTGAGTCTGGAAAAATAGATGGAAGAGAGAGCGCCCTTTATTCGTTTTCCCAGCAAGATATTACAAATTACGTTCTCAGTATTGGTAAAGGCGCTATTTTACCTGAGGAAAATGGCCACGATATCAACAGTTACCTATACTTGCTACATGCTACCTATCCAAATGGGAAACTAACTAAAAGTCAGCTTAAAGCAAGGGTTTTGATCAACTATCTTGATCCTTTCACCTACTTTTCTTACTACGCGCAAGGAAAATTTGTTGTGAATGGAAAACCGATGAATATCCCTATGATCCCTATAGGTAGTTATAAATATCTTCCTTCTGTGCGCTTAGGTCTTACTCCTTTTGGTCCCGAGTATTTCTTAGAAAACTTTCTCGTCAAAGACAACAACCCTATTTATTTCTATGCAAAGTGGGGGAGTTTTGCAGGTAACAATTACTATGGTTTTGGAGTGGAACAATCTCATCTCCTTTCTTACAAAGGATGGAAGATTGGATATCGTTTTGATGCTTGGAGACAGCCCTACATACTTTTCAATGAAGGTTTACTAATAGATCTTCCTAGTCCAGAGCGTTCATCTGATTTTTTTAGTCAGAACTTTAGTCAGGCAAAAGCAGGATCTAAACCTTCAGAGCATGATTTACATAAAAAGAGAATCGGGGTTGCGATGTCAGTGAGTATCGAAAAACAAATCGCTGAGTCCGCCTTTTCTGTGTATTTTCAGCCAGGATTTAAAACAGCTGGATTCTTGCCAGGACAAGCTTTACGGGCAGCTCCCATCATCTTTGGTGGTGTGAGTATAAAGTTTTAAGCTAAGCTTTAAGCTCCTCTCTAGGATTTCGCTCTTTTCTTTTTATAAATTGATCTTTTACAATCGACTTTTGTTTTCAATTTTTTTACAAAGAGAGATTTTCATGAAAATGATGAGCGAAAAGATTGAGCGTCTTCTTGAGGGTATTCAGAGTGAAAATTTGGATGAACTCTTAAGTCAATTCTGGCAAGAGATCGAGAAGGAGGGAACACCCCTTATCGAACCGATAGATGGATCTTCTCATTATTTAGTCACCTTTGTTTGGAAGGCTACTGGGGAACATAGGAATGTTGTCGTCACAAATTATGGTTTAGTAAGCTACGATCCCAAAAACAACCAGATGGAGCACATCCCTGGAACCGATGTTTGGTACAGATCTTTTGTGATGCCAAAGGACTTGCGTACAGCCTATAACATTTCTATCGATGATCCACTAGTCAGTATCTGCGATTATCGTTTCGAAGATTTGGCCGGGGCTACTTTTCCATTTAACTTTGTCCTAGATCCTTATAATTATTCTGAAACGTACACCATACCCAGTTCTCTAAGCCTATTAGGGTACGAGCAGACATTGTCTATGCTTACGCTCCCAGGTGCGCAGAATGATCCATGGAGGCAAACACTTCCGACCACCTACACAAGCACTCTGCAAATGAAGCATATTCCAAGCAGTATTTTAGAAGAAGGAAGAGATGTGTATGTCTATTGTCCTCCCGGATACAACCCAAATCGAGAAGAACCTTACCATTTGCTTGTTACATTTGATGGTTTTGCGTTTAAAGAGAAGATGCATGGAAAAGAGATGCTTGATTATCTTATCACACATGGAGAGATGCCTCCAGTTGTGGCTATCATGGTGTGTAATCCAGAGCCAAATTCTGTCACACGAATGAGAGATTTGGCTTGCAATACAAAATTTACAGACTTTATTGCGAAAGAGCTCATTCCTTGGGTGCAACAAAGATGGCGAGTCACGACAAGCCGAGCCAAAACAATCATTGCAGGCTGTAGTATGGGAGGCCTCGCAGCTTCCTTTGCAGCCCTTTCCTATCCTGAAATTTTCGGAAACGTTTTAGCACAATCTCCTTCTCTTTGGTGGTCTGTGAACCAGGAGAAAAATTGGCTTAGTACCCAATTTGCAGAAAGACCATGCCAAGATGTGAAATTTTATCTGGAAGCAGGCTGTCTCGAAACAGCAAAAACTTTTCAAAATGGGATGAATTTTTTGGAAGCTTGTGAAGATTTTAAAAATGTTCTTCTTTCTAAAGGCTATGAAGTAAGTTATGAGCCCTTTGCAGGAGGACATGACTATTTTTGTTGGGAGTCGACATTCACGAAAGGCATGAGCTATCTACTCCAAAAAGAAGAAAGCATTTTATGATGGAAGAAATGAATGGGAAAGTAGCTATCATTACTGGTGCTACTTTTGGAATAGGAAGAGAGGCTGCGATTCTTTTTGCAGAACAGGGGATCAAGGTAGTAGCTGCAGGACGAAGTGAGAAAGAAGGTTCTCTACTTGTAGATGAAATCCTTTCGAAAAAAGGAGAAGCTGTTTTTGTAAAAACAGATGTTGCAAAAGAAGAGTCTGTGAAACAGCTCATCGCAGCTGCATTAAAAAAGTTTGGAAAGCTCGACTTATGTTTTAATAACGCTGGAGTAGAAGGTGTTTTAGCTCCACTTATTGATCTAGAAGAAAAAGATTGGGATTCTACGATGGGCATCAATTTGAAAGGGTTGTGGCTTTGTTTGAAACATGAGATCCCTGCGATCATAAAAAATGGGGGAGGAGCGATTGTCAACACTTCTTCGATCATTTCCAAAAATGGAATGCCGGGAACTACGATCTATGCAGCAAGTAAAGCAGGTGTTGATGCGCTCACACATGTAGCAGCTGTTGAATATGGTGATAGGAAGATACGCGTTAATGCGATCAATCCCGGAGCTGTAGCAACTCCTATGTTAGAGCGTGTTTACACACAAGATCTTGCAAACCTTGTTAAAAACAAAAATCCTTTACAGAAGATCGCTTTGCCTAGAGATATTGCCAATGCAGCTCTTTGGCTTTGCTCTTCTTATGCAGGACATATTAATGGGATTACTCTGCCCATTGATGGGGGACACTCTTTACTTACCTAGAGGTACTATTCAGATTCTTGATAAAAGGCTAAACGAGTCTGTAGATCACTTGTGTGTAGCTCGAATAAATGATTGTCGAAATCGTAAAAATAGATCGATTTTTCCTCTCTTGGGTCTCTAGGCCTACCAGGTAAAATATCTAACTTCCAGTTCTTAATTTTAGTTTCGTATAGGGCCAAATCCTTTTCATCAATCGAAAAGGCAATATGATTGTAGGAACGCTCTATTGGACTTCCTTCCATCAAAGCAATCCAAAGACTGCCGATGAGGATAAATTTTTCTTTGGAAAGAGAAAATGATTTAGCCTCACTTGAATACACAACTTTCGCTCCAAAAAGATCACAAAAAAGATCTGCTGAGTTTTCTATGTTTTTACAAAGAAGAGTGATATGATTAATCGCTTTCATGGGTTTCCTAAAGATATAGACAGCCTTCAGATAACTGTTATAAACTTCATGGGAATTATCTTTCATTACCTTTGCTATACGGAGAAAAAATATGAAGCTAGGATATGTACTTCTCTACGTTGAAGACGTTACAAAAACCATAGAATTTTATGAAAAGGCCTTTGGACTCCAAAGGGGATTTGTTTGCGATAGCAATACGTTTGGTGAGATGGAAACAGGATTTACAAAACTTGGGTTTGTATCGATTAGTTTAGCCAAAGAAAGCCATCTTAAGTTTACCACAGTAAAGCCTGGAGAGACCCCTCCTGGGATTGAAGTAGGGTTTGTTACGGAAAATGTAGAAGAGGCATTTCAAAAGTCTCTTACGGCGGGAGCTGTGGAAGTGCTTAAACCCATGCAAAAACCTTGGGGTCAGATCGTCTCTTACGTTCGAGATTGCAACGGATTTCTAGTTGAAATTTGCTCTCCTATGAGATGAAAGATGAAAAGACTTTTATCCTTACTGTTATGGCTTACCTGGGCTGTAAGTTATGCCATGGAGGATACCGATCTAATGAAGAGATTTCCTTCTGAATCCTCCTATTTACAAGAGCTTCTTTCAGTAACTCAGCTGGAATGGAACGGTACGTTAGACTCTCTTGTAAGTACTACCCAGAAAAAATGGCTAAGACTGCCAAAACAAGAAAGATGGCATCTTACAGAAACTAGAGTTCTGGATGATGTAGAGAAGATCTATGCTCTTATGGAAAAAATGGGTTTTTTTCGAGAAATTTCCACAAAAGAGCTTTATTTTGATCATGCCGTTGTTTTAGGTGGCGCTTTTTTTCGTGTACAAAACAGAATGAACTTCCTTGCTGATTTATGGAAGAGGGGAATGCGTTTTCGAGAGCTTATCTTTTTAACTGGAGAGCGTCCTTTGGATCCGGAAATTGAGCCGCAAACCAATTTTACTCATTCGCAAGGAATCCCACAAAATGAAGCGGAGATGATGCTCTATGTCCATAGGTATTTGGATGCGCCAAGGGAGATGAAAGAACTTCCTCTAAGAGTGATTTCAGTACCTTTTGATAAGATAAATGGAAAAAGACCTACTAGAGCTGATACAATTCGGGCTTGGTTAGAAGGATCACCAAACCTAGGAAAGTGTTTATTTGTTTCGAATCAGCCTTATTGCATGTATGATACACTTGTAATCAGAAATAATTTTCCTAAAAGCCTTTCCTTCGAAATGGTAGGCTCTGCTGCAGATCATTTGGATGTAAATACGAATGTTTTGCTCGACAACCTAGCTAGGTGCTTATACGAAGAGCTGCAGCTAAAAAGGAAAGTATAATTTTTTATAAATAGAGAGAGTTTGATGACACTTGCAAGCGAAAATGAATTTGTAAATCAAACGTTTACGAAAGAGATTATAAAAAAAGGTGATCTCTCTCATAAAAG
>JABEVM010000090.1 GCA_013041585.1 Chlamydiota bacterium | reverse complement strand
TTTTGTTTTTTTTGCTATTAAATCCCTTTGAGAGTACCCTTTTTCTCATTAAAATGATGTTTAAAGAAAATGAGTCAAAAAAAGTTTGAGAATTATTTCTTTAAAATAAATCGAGTGAGATATAGAAAAGCATCAGAATTAGGAAAAAGAAGATGCATTGCCCTTTTTGTAATCACGAAGAATTGAAAGTAACAGACTCCCGTAATGCTACCGAACAAAATGCGGTACGCAGGCGCAGGGAATGTTTGAGCTGTTTACGAAGGTTCACAACTTTTGAAACTGTAGATTTGACAATACAGGTGAAAAAGCGTGATGGACGCTACGAAGATTTTCAACAGGACAAGCTGATTCGAGGGCTCGACGCTGCATGTAGACATACTCGAACAAGTCATGAGCAGGTTCGCACTTTAGCGTACCAGATCACAGCAGACTTGATGGAAAGACAAGTTCGAGAAATTTCTACAACGGAGCTCGGAGAGATTGTTATGGTGCATTTGAGAAATCTCGATATGATTGCCTACATCCGCTTTGCTTGCGTGTACCGTAGGTTTAAGAATGTTGATGAGCTCGTAAATGCAATCCAGGAGATTACTCCAAAAGATGAAGAAAAAACCTATGCTCATGATAAAATTTAAAAAAGGGATCGAACTATGGCTTTGAAAAAACAAGACATTGAGAAATTTAAAAAGCGTTTGGAAGATCTGAAAGAAGAGATGATGCAGTACGTTAGGGGCGCGAGCGAAGACGTAAAAACAACTGATGAGTCAAAAGGATATTCTCAGCATCAAGCTGATGAGGGGACTGATGATTTTGCCCGCACAATTAGCCTCGAAGTCACTGATAAAGAATTTAAAATATTAAGACAAATTGATCGTGCTCTAGAGAAAATAGACGAAGACACATATGGAATTTGCGACATCACGCAGGAAGAGATCCCTTTCGCAAGATTGGATGCTATTCCCTATGCTACGATGACCGTAAAGGCTCAAGAGAAATTTGAAAAAGGAATGCTGTGAAAAACAGAGGCCTAGTAAAGTGGTTTTTTTTATTATTGGGGGCTAGCGCCATTTTTCTTACTGACTTTTGGAGTAAAAAAATGGTCATAGAGAGCCTTCCCTTAATGAAATACTCTTCTCCATTTTATCCTTTTGGAGGAATAGGCGTTTTTTATGACTTTTTCGGCATAGACTTTTCGATAGTTCATGTAATCAATCATGGGGTAGCCTGGGGCTTTTTGGCATCATGGCAAGACTATCTGCCCTTTGTTCGAATTGCATTAATTATAGGTCTTGCCCTCTATTTAGGGAAGACTCGGTTATTTTTTAAGCACTCCATTTGTTTTGCTGCGATCCTAACCGGCGCGGTTTGTAACGTTGTTGATTACTTCTTATACGGACATGTTGTTGACATGTTATTTGTTCGATTTTGGGGATATGCATATCCGATCTTTAATATCGCCGATAGTGCGATCTTTTGCGGTGTTGTAGGCGTTGGCATATCTTCTTTTACTAAAAAGCCTAAGGCTTTATCCTCTACGTAAATTATGTCTTGTGTATCCAATCAGTTTCCCCTTCGTATAAGCACTCCAGAGCAAGAAGGAGTTATGCGCACCTCTAAGTGGCTTAAGCACCAAGTGCTTTTAGACGCAGAGGAGATGAAGCAGTTATGCGAGGCCCTTGGGCCTTTTTCCATCTTTGTTGTCAGTGAAGTTGTCCCTTCAGAAGGGATGCAAATATCACTACAGGAATTTCTTAGCGCTTATAGCAACTATGTAAACGCGCTAGCAAGCGGAAAGCTTCCTGACGAAACGGTATTTCGAAAATATTTTTCTGCCGTTTTTACAATAAGCAGCGATCTTCTCTATGCGATGAAAGTAGGGGAAAATAGGTATTTGATTAAAACGATAAGGCCTGTAGTTCAGTTGCAGTTTCATCATTTTGCAAGGTCTACGGTTGATGGAAAATTCTATCCGATGACACAAGGGAAAGACAGTGTGACCTGGGGTATTCAATTTTCTTATCCTCAAATTTTCCAAAAACCCAAACAGCACAGCTTTGCTAGGGTTGTTGCAAGTGAAGAATTCCCTAATACCATCCTTTTTCAACGTCTGATCTTATGGCTCCGCAGGAATACTCTTCCCGCTTGTTTTTTAGATGGGGATAAAAAAATTACTGTTCCCATTCGCCTTGGGAAGAAAGCATTTCCTTGGATTTCCAATCATCCACAACTTGTTTCACGAGGATTGACTGTTTTTGATAACTCCGGGAGGGGCCTTTGAATATTGAAATCATTGCAATTGGAAATGAGCTTCTTTTAGGGAACATCGCCAATACCAATGCGGCCTACATGAGCAAAGAACTTGCGAAAAAAGGACTGCAGATAAAACGGCATACGGTACTCCCCGATGATGAACATGAGATGGAAGAGGGGTTAAAGCAGGCTTGGCAGCGCAGCGAGGTAGTCCTGCTCACAGGAGGTTTAGGTCCTACTTGTGATGATGTAACAAGAAAGGTTCTTGCAAAATTTTTTCACTCAGGGTTTGTCTACAGCGAAGAGATCGCTAAGGAATTACAAAAAAGGTTTGGGGATAAGCTGGGTTCAATCCAAGATCAAGCAACCATTCTAGATAAAGCTAAAGTTCTGCCAAATCAAATTGGCACAGCGCCCGGTTTTTTATTTACAGAAGATAATAAAATTCTGGCTAGTATGCCGGGGGTTCCTCTAGAAATGAAGAAAATGTTTATCGATTTTGTTCTTCCGCTGCTAGTGAAAAAATATGAGAAAGAGGAGAAACAGGTAGAGAGTCATTTTCATGTATGTTTATTAATAGAAAATACGGTTGATCCTTTCTTACGCGAGCTTCAAGCAAAATATTCTGATGTAAGCGCTGGTATCTATCCTTCTACAGGAACGTTAAGCATTCATTTTTCGAGTAAAAATAAACAAAGCCTAGAAGAGTGCAAAAAACTGTTTTTACAAATGTTTGAAAAATATGTCTTTTCTACGACTTCCGAAAGGATCGAAGAAGCTCTCTACATTGAGATGAAGAAAAAAGGAAAAACGCTTGCTATTGCCGAGTCTTGTACAGGCGGCGCTATAGGAGCTCGCATCACCTCTCTTTCTGGAGCTTCAGACTACTTTTTAGGATCGCTTGTGACATATGCAAACGATTGGAAAGAAAAGTTCTTACATGTGAATAAACAGACTCTAGATACAAAAGGAGCTGTAAGTAAAGAAACAGTATTTGAAATGATACAAGGACTTTTGCAAGAGACATCCGCTGATTATGTGATAGCAGTATCTGGCACAGCAGGTCCACTAGGGGGCACTCCTGAAAAACCTGTTGGCGGTGTATGGCTTGGGATTTGTAAAAGGGGAGAGACTCCTGAAATTGCGCATTTTAGATTCCCCGGAAATCGCGAAGTGATTACGGCTTGCAGTGTAAATTATTTATTAGGGGGCCTTTGGCGTAAAGTTGCCTTTTCTACAAACTCTTTTGACAAGGAAACTTTATGTCTTATGAGCTGATCGATAGCGGAAATGGAATGAAATTAGAGAGGTTTGGAGAATTTACTCTCCTCCGTCCTTGCGCTCAAGCTGTTTGGAAGCCAAGCCTTGCCCAAAAAGTTTGGGATGGCGCCGACGCCACATTTACAAGAGACAAAGAAAATCGCTGGATTTATAAAAAACCAATTCCCAAACAGTGGCAAATTCATTGGGAAGGTCTTCATTTTAAAATAGCGCCAACGGATTTTGGGCATGTCGGTATTTTCCCTGAACATGCAAGCCTTTGGAAATGGATGAAGGAAAAAATTCAAAGCTCCCCACGTAAACTAGAAGTTTTGAATTTGTTTGCCTATTCAGGAGGAGCAACTCTTGCAGCTGCGGCAGCTGGCGCTAAAGTTTGCCATTTAGATGCATCGAAAGGAATGGTTGCTTGGGCAAGAGAAAACGCGAATCTCAATCAGATGGGGACAGCGCCCATCCGTTGGATCATTGATGATGTTATCAAATTCTTAGGAAGAGAGATCCGTAGAAACCAACGTTATGATGGCATTATATTAGATCCTCCCAGTTTTGGACGTGGCGCGCAAGGAGAAGTTTTTAAAATCGAAGATCACTTAGGCCAAATTTTAGAACTTTGCAAAAATGTTCTGACAGACAACCCCTCTTTTGTGATTTTTTCTGCCCATACCCCTGGATTTACTCCTATTGTTATGAGACATCTACTTGGGCAGGTGATGCCGGCAGGAAAAATGGAGACAGGAGAAATGGTCATTACGGGGAAAAACACATTAGATCTGCCCTGTGGAAGCTACGCTAGGTGGTTTACATGAGTGAGCAATTATTGATAACAAGTCTGCAAAATCAAGCGGTCAAGCAACTCGTAAAACTTCGAGATCGAAGAGACAGAGAAGAGACAGAGCTTTTTTTAATTGAAGGGTATAGAGAGCTTACAAGAGCTGTAGAAAATGATATTGCGCTTGTGAGCGTGTTTTTCTGCCCAGAATTTTTCTTAGGAGAGAATGAGACTGCTCTTATCCAGAGGGCAAAACAAAAAAATACGATTATTTATCAAACATCGCCGCAAGTTTTTGAAAAAGTCTCTTATAGGGATCGCCCTGATGGTTTGTTAGCTGTTGGAAAGCAAATGAAGAAAACGCTCAAAGACATCCCTTTGATAAAGAATGAAGATCCATTTTTAATTGTAGCGGAAGCAATTGAGAAGCCTGGAAATTTGGGAACGATTCTTCGCTCTGCTGACGCGGTGAATGTAGATGGGGTCATTGTTTGCGATCGTTGTACAGATATTTACAATCCCAATGTTGTCAGAGCAAGTGTGGGCACTCTTTTTACAAGGCCTGTAGTGGAGGCCTCCACAGATGAAACGCTTTCTTGGCTTCGTAGCCAAAATATTACTATTGTAGCTGCTACTCCTTATGGAGAAAAAGAGTTTACGGATACCGATTTAACAGGGCCTGTTGCGATTGTTGTAGGGACTGAGCAAGTAGGTCTTTCTAAAACATGGTTAGATAGCGCTGACGTGCAGGTCAGGATCCCAATGTTGGGATCCGCTGATTCTCTTAATGTCGCGACAGCTACCACACTTCTACTTTATGAAGTTCTTAGACAGAGAAGAAATGCTGAAAAATCCTGAAATTGTTTTTTGCGATAATCATATCTTAGTTGTTGCTAAACCAGCAGGGATGCCAACACAAGATGTGGATACCCACGAGCTGAGTTTAGAGCAGTACGCAAAGCAGTGGATCAAAAAAAAGTACGAAAAACCTGGGAATGTATTTTTACACGCCATACATAGATTAGATAAACCTGTAGCAGGCCTTGTCATCTTTGCCCGTACAAGCAAAGCTCTTTCTCGTTTGCAAGAAATGCAAAGAGAAAGGCAAATCGAGAAAGTCTATCTTGCTTATGTAGAAGGGATTTTGCTGAATAAAAAACAAGATCTTGTCCATTATCTTTATCATGAAGAGTTTCGCTCCTTAGTTGTTTCTTCTTCTCATCCAGAAGGGAAAAAAGCTGAGCTGCACTACGATGTGTTGAAAGAAAACCCTGTCTTTAGCCTTCTTAAAATCGTGCTTGTAACGGGAAGATACCATCAGATCCGCTCTCAACTTTCCGCTATAGGCCATCCGATCTTAGGAGATAAAAAATATGGATCTAAAATACCTTATCAAGGGCTTGGAATTGCGCTATTCCATACGAAGGTTACTTTCTTGCATCCTGTGACAAAAGAAAAGCTCACCTTTGAAATCCCTTTTCCTGATGAGCGCTCCATACAAAATTTGATTTAAAATGGTTGGAAATCAGACCTATTCAAGATTTAGAAATTTTTAGCCGTAGCAACAAAATCTATCCTTTTTTAGTTTGCTTAGAAGCGAACGTTATAGCTTAGGTACAGAAAATGTGTATGATAAAGAGAGTTGTATTCAAAATCATATCCTGCTTCTATTCCATGTCTATCAAAAAGAGTAATGAGAAGGTCGGCTCCTGCAAGAGCAATATTTCTTCCCGATTCCGGAATTTTTACAGAAAAGCCAAACTCTTCAAACTCTAAAGGGATAAAATTTAGTTTGTATTTTTTATCTAAAAATTCCCTTTGCCAGTTGAAATTCAGGGCAGGGGAAATGGTTACATCTTGATTTTTCCAAGTATAATCAAATCGTACTCCTAAATTAGTACGCAGAGATTTTACATTTTGTTTTGCAACTTTCATAGCATGCAGCGGATTGCCTTTTTCTTTAAAATCGTCGATATGAAGATAGGTATATTGGATAGAAGCCATAGGGATCACTTGGAAGCCATCTGGTATTACCCTATATCTGCTATTTCTAAACGCGTACTCAATACCAAGCAATGCGTCAAGCTCTGCCCCTCTTGGAGTTCCTTTTACTGTACCGGAATTGATATCAACAAAATTACGGTCAATTTTGTACCATTGGTATCCAGCACCTAAAATGCCATTTAATGCTATTTCAGGAAGCTGAGAAGGGGCGTAGGTTGCATACGCATCAGCATGGAGATTGTCGATAGTAAACTTGCCCCAGTTTTTTCCTGCATGTCCTGTGATTCTTTCGTACTCTGCAAGGAGTCCAACCCCAACTTGAGAAAATGCGTAGTCAGCTCCTGTGAAAGCACCCGCTGACCATTCTTTAAAACCTTGTGACTCATCTTTAGAGTAGACATTACCAATTTGACCTTTTGGTCCTATATAGAAGTTCCAAGGTCTATCTTGATTGGCTCCTAAAGATTCGGTAAGGCGCTGTCTTTTTTCTTGGGTTACTTCTTCCTGCGGCTCAGGTGCAAGAGATAAGGCTGATCTTTCTTTATCTTGTTCATCGTCCAAAAAGCTCTCTAAAGGTTCATCGTTTTGAAATGTTACTAATTGTATAGGTAAATTTTTGCTTGCGCTGAGCTTTTGCTTTCCAGAAAAAGCGATTTTTTCTTGAGACGCTATTTGCGGTTTTGCAAATTGAGAACGCATCTTTCCCATCTGCTTTGTCAGGCGGGTAAAGGTTTCATTTACGGAAGAAAAAAGAGGTTGAGCCAGTTTTACGTATTTTTCTGAAATGGGCGTAAACATTACTTGTAATTCTAAGAATGAAAGATCAACTGAGTTTGGATTATAAACCAGACGAGGAGCTAGAGAGGGAGTAGAAGAAGAAATAGTAGTAAAAGTACCTGTGACCTCGTTTGCTCTGACAATTGCAAACGTGCTACCCGAGGTAATCTTGGTTGCTGGAGTGAGCCCAATTTGCAGCGTTCCTGCCAGGTTTGCTGGTCCACTCACAACTAATTGGGAATAGGTAGAATCATTTTGTATCAGAACACTCAGGGTACCATTTGGATTTTGTGTGTATGTTCCATTTATCGTCATGATACCGGGATTTCCATTTACATCAACGGGAGAGACTGTTCCGGAATTAGTTACAGTAAGAGGAGAAGAGTTTCTAGCAGTCGTGCCTATTCCTCCGTATAGAGCTCCAGGTCCGATAGACAGAGAATTGGTGAGAACATGGGCATCGTTAATGAAGACTCCTCCATTTTGCGTGATGCTCGGAGTTATAATGACGCTTCCATAGGTATTAGGTCCCGTGAGATTCCCGGAATTTACGTTGGTAATTTTTCCACCGTTAATTTGTAAAGACGAAAAAGTTTGTATGATGTTCCCTGCCGAAAGAAGACCTGTAGATTGGATGTTTCCTGTGTTATTTAAAGAGATCAGGCCCCCGTTTACAGTTAAATTAAAGAAGCACAATATGTGAGATCCCATTCCCTGATTTATGGACCCATTGTTTGTAAGACTTAGAACACCGCTGCTTATTCCTATATTATTTACGAATAGAAAATTCGGAATAGTCATGCTGGAGGAACCGGAATTGCCTATGACATAACCATTCGTATCGTTTAGTAAAGATAGGGTTCCACCATTGATTATAAGGCTTTGGATGCCTCCTCCGTTTATTGATGCAATCGTATCATTGGTATTGGTTAGAGATCCATTATTATAGAAATTCAGTGATCCACTATTTACGAAAGTAGTAGCTGCAACACAAGTTGTAACCCCAAATGGTGAACTATTTACAATAGGTTGCCCATTGGAAAAGGTAACATTCGTGTTATTAATGGTCGAATTTCCATTAGCTACAATAGCAGCAGTAAAAAAAATACCTGTGATGGGGACGGGATTAATGACATTTACAATTCCCTCTGTAAAATTTACATCGCTGGTTGAAGAAAAATACGTTTCTATATTTAAGGAACTAGAATTAGCTACATTGAATGTTAAAGGTGAGGTTGCGATTAAAAAAGCGTTACTTGGGGTACTAATTGGAAGAGACTGTATAGTTTGATTTCCGGAAGTAACCGAAATGCTAGGAGATACGCCTCCAAAAGTGATTACGTTTGAGCCACTACGTGCAAGGGTGTATCGGCCGTTTTCGAGAGTAAGCGCTTCTATTGTTGGTGAAACATCAACTGTAACGGTATAGGGGCCTGCGTTTTGATTTCCAATAGTTGCTGAATCTGTAGGTGTGGGTATGTGGGGAGACCAGGTGCCGGTACTCCAATTGCCGCTTCCTTGGTTCCAAGTACAAGTTACCGCATGTGCTAGATGGATACAAGACAAACTGAGAACAGTTAAACTTACAATTTTTTTTCTAAACGACATGAAACAATTTCCTTTGTGATATAAATTCTTTTTTTGCTTATTTGTTTTTTATTTTCAAATGCAATTATTGTGGAATGTTTAAGAAAATTATGAGTAAAGATGTAGCTACTCTTCAGGCGAGCAAGGGAAGAATTGCCTTGCATTTCTTGTTATCTTTTACTATTTTTATCTTACTATTTTTATAATTGAAGATTTTATATGGTGACTCGGGTCGATGTATCGGGAGATTTCGAACCTTCTTTGTTCCAAAAGTATCAACATGCAAGCGATGTTGAGGCTAAAGAGGTGATCTTCTACAGTTCAGCGCTTACTAGTGCCGGACGCCGAAACTCGACAGCTTTTCCAAAAACTCGCCATAAAATCCACAGATCTTTGTTTCGAGAAAGGATCTGCTCTTTTTTTATTCATCAGATGTTCTCCGAGTATGCACTTGATGACCCGCAACTGAGTGTACTCTCCAAAAAAATAGAGAAAATTGTAGCTCACGCTTGTTTTAATCTTGGAGCTCGCCATCTTCTTAGAAAAAAGGAAGTTTCTCTTGCCGAGCTTCGAAGAATTCAAAAAGAAATCATAAGATCTATTGTGTCGGTTGGCAATCCTTTGCCTTTTCGAGTCGATTTTTCCGATACCGCAACTCCAAAAGCTCTTTTGCTGAACTATGTACTGCATGAAGTGCCCACGTTAGAGCAGCTTACTCACAAAGAATTAGTCAAAGCCGTTTATTGGAAAAAAAATTCAGAGTTCTTAAAGCAAATTCGAGAAGGTGTACAAGAGACTTTGAAAACTTTTTTCCATAGAGTGTCTAACCAAAATGATATGATAAAGGAAAAGAAGTTTGGCAGCCACCCCCACCTTCCTATGGAAGCTGCTGTTGGCAACTTGCTTGCTTTGTATACGTACTTAGATCCTCCAGACAATGAGGGGATCTCTGTCCCTCAAAAAATCGAAGAGAAGTGGAAGCTCATTGACTACCGTATTGAAAAATTGCAGCTGACTCCTGATTTTTTATCTTCTCCAATGCACGCTTTCGGCCTTAGCTGTGTTGATTCCTCTTTTGAGGCCCCGGCTCTTTTACTTTTCAAAGGGACAACGTACCCCACGGATAATGGGGCTTTCTTATCTATTCTATCTGATGTGAATCCCTTTGCATCCGTTGGAGAATATGTCTTTTTTTTAGGAAGAGAAAAACTGCGTCTATGGATAGAAAAGAACACGGCTTCAAAAAAGAAGATGAGGGTGTACGGAAGCAGTTTAGGGGGCTCGATGAGCTTACAAGCAGCGATTGCTTTTCCAGAACTCATTGAGAAAGTTCATGCGTTTAGCCCACCTGCGCTTTCCAATCGACACGTTCGTAAATGGAATAAACTTCCCAAGGTAGGAGATAAACCTGAAATTTATGTTTATTGCGGAGAAGGTGATATGATCCCTCACTTTGGAAGTGGATGGGGGGAAGGCTGGGGGGTGTTTCATGTGATCGGTTCTAAAACTTACAATCCTTTGATTTCCCATTTTAAAATTTTTACAGCAGAACGAGATGTTCTCCTTCTTGATTTGAATAAAGAAAAGGATCGGAAGAATGTTTGGCGTAGACTTCTGTCTACGGCTCAACTGATCACTAACTTGCCTATATTTTGCACTCTAGTTGCTGTATTTACTTGCTATCTCTTGCTGAAGAAAACAGCAGAAATGCTGAAATTCATAGGCGGCTTATTTTTTAGAGAAAAAGCTTCTGGATAATAACAAGATCCCTATTCAGAGGTAAGAGGCTTTCCTACAATTGAAATCGTTACTTTTTCATCATCGGAGACTAAGATATCAAGAGAAATCTCATCGCCTTGAGTTGGTGTAGTTAAATTAGCTGGCTCGTTTTTCACAACAACAAGAGTGGGAGACAGGATCAGCTCATAAGAAGCAGTATCAGGATTGATTTTTTCTATCTGCACTTCGGCTCTATATGTATCCTCTTGCTCCGCATACGGTGTAATAGAGAATGTTGTCCGATAGGTTGGTAAACTTGCGAATAACGTACTTACTAGTGACCACATTCCTAATGCTAGAACTGTAAATTTTTTCATACTCGCTTCCTTCTGTTTATTGTTGAGCAGCACCTATTTCAACTGGTTTCGCAGCAAGAATAAGTTCTGCAATTTGAATCATATTCAAAGCAGCTCCCTTGAGTAGTTGGTCTCCTACTACCCAGATGTCGAGAGTATTTTTTTGGGATTGATCTTCACGAATCCTTCCACAGTAAATGTCGTTTTGCTCTATGGCATCAATGGGCATGGGAAAACGATTTTGTTCTCTGTTTTCTAAAATTTTTACTCCAGGAGCACAAGATAGGATCTCATAGGCTTGTTCTACAGTAACCCTTTCATGGAATTCCACATTGAGAGCTTCAGAATGAGTTCGTAAAACGGGTACGCGGATACAAGTCGCATGAATTTGTATACTCTCGTCTTCCAAAATTTTTCTAGTCTCTCGCACCATCTTCATCTCTTCCTCGACATATCCATTAGGGAGGAGAGGAGAGGTATGTGCAAATAAATTAAAGGCATAAGGGAAGGGAAATACGGTAGGAGAAAAAGGTCTGTTTTCTAAGTAAGCTTTGCTAGCTTCCTCTAATTCACTCATCGCTTTTTTACCAGCTCCGCTAGCTGCTTGATAGGTTGCTGCAACAATTCGTTTGATGGGGAAGAGTCGATGCAGAGGGGCTAGGGCTAGAAGCATAATGGTTGTCGTGCAATTGGGTGATGCAATGATATTTTGGTGCTTTTCTAACGCATGAGCGTTGATCTCAGGAATGAGCAAGGGTACGCTATCATCTCCGCGGAATGCGGAGCTGTTATCGATGACGATGCAGCCGCTTTCTTTGGCAAAAGGAGCATACTGTTTTGCTACAGAACTTCCCGCAGTGAACAAGGCAATATCAATATCTATAAAAGAATTTTTTTCTAATTTTTCTATAACAATTTCTTGAGAGTCAAAATGTAAAGTTTTTCCTACAGATTTTTCTGAGGCGAAGCAGCGAAGGGCGGAAAAAGGGAATCTACGGCTAATGAGAAGCTTGAGGAGTTCATCTCCCACGGCCCCAGTGGCACCGACGATGGCAATTCTAGGATTTACTTGCAAAGGGTTCATACTAAATAATCACTTTGTTTACTAAGTACACTAGCAAAGGTTTCGATTACTTTAACATGGATTTTTATCTTTTTGTTACTTACAATGCATAGATTCTAATAAATGAGTGGTTTACAATGCAAAAACACATTTTAAAATCTGTTGATGATGCAGTTCGAGTGATTGAATTTTTGAAAATACCGCAAAGTCTGAAATTTATGGAAGAGGCAGCGTTGCGAATTGCTACCTGTTTTCATAATGGCGGAAAAATCTTAATCGCAGGAAATGGCGGGAGCTTATGCGATGCAATGCATTTTGCAGAAGAACTTACAGGGATTTTTCGAAAAAAGAGAAAAGCTTTGCCAGCGATTGCACTTTCCGATCCTGGGCATTTGACGTGCGTTGCCAATGACATTGGATATGAGAGTGTTTTTTCAAGATCAGTAGAAGCGCTTGGTAAACCAGGCGATATTTTTATTGGTCTTACTACAAGTGGGAATTCTTCTAATGTGATTGAAGCTGTGAAGTGCGCCAAATCGATGAAAGTGGAAACGATTGTTTTCTTAGGTAAAGACGGAGGCAAGCTTAAAGGGATGGCAGACCTAGAGTGGCTTGTGCATGGATTTCCAGGGACAGATCGTATTCAAGAAGCCCATATGACAGCCATTCATATTATTATCGAAATGATCGAACAAAAACTGTTTCCATGAGCCTTAAAAAATTTGTTGTTGATTATATAGAGGGAAAAAGTCCAAACAGATGGGTTGGGTATCTGCTTTTTTTTTTCAGCAAGTTGTTTTATTTGGCTATAGGGATAAGAAATTTGGCTTTCGATGCTCGCATTCTTCCTATTAAACGATTTTCTAAACCTGTAGTAAGCATCGGAAATATCGTTGCAGGAGGAACTGGAAAAACCCCGCTTGTGCTACATCTTGCAAAAGAACTATCAAAAACAAAAAAAGTTGCGATTCTTTCAAGGGGATACCTCGGGGCATTGGAAAGAGCTTTTCCAAGTGTTTGTATAAATAAACTCAAAGAAGCTACTTCCAATATAGTTGGGGATGAACCCTTTCTTTATCTGACGCACTTGCCTCAAGTTGACATTTGGGTTGGGAAAAATCGCCTCTCTTCTGCGAAACAGGCTATTGAAAACGGCGCAGAAATTCTTCTCTTGGATGATGGAATGCAATTTCGCTCTTTACACAGAGATGTAGATATTGCTGTGGTAGATAGTAAAGACCCTTGGGGAGGAAATCATTATCTTCCGAGAGGGTTTTTGCGAGATAGTCCTAAAAGATTGAAAAACGTAGATTTATTGGTCCTGAGCCATACAGAGAATTTTGAACATTATAAAGAAGTAGAGAAGGAAATTCGTAAGATTAGCAGCGCGCCCATCACAGCCACACACTTTATTATGAAAGGAGATATTCCGCATAAAAAAGCCGGAGTGTTTTGTGGAATTGGAAAGCCGCAGAGGTTTTTGCATAATTTACAAAAGGATGAAGTGGAAATTGTAGATACTCTACTTTGTGTAGATCACGAGATCCCGGCAAAGCAAACCTTGGAAATATTTGCAAAAGCATGCCAAAATAAAGGAGCTGAGTGTTTGCTCTGTACAGAAAAAGATTTTGTAAAAATTCCGCAAAATCTAGAAACTTGCATACCGATTGTGTGTGTAAAAATAGAATTAGAATTTGTAAGTGGTAAGAATTTTTTAGATACTAGTATAGAACGTTTGAAATAGGTTTTCCGATGAATGAAGAATATAAGGTTGCTCTCCCCAAACTTGGAGAAAGTATTCTAAATGCTACAGTTGTTCAGTGGTTCAAGCAAGAAGGCGATATGGTCAAGTTAGATGAACCCCTTCTAGAAGTGTCTACTGATAAAGTAAATAGTGAAATTCCATCTCCTGTTGCAGGAAAGTTGATAAAAATTCACGCTCATCCGGATCAAGAAGTAGACGTGGGAGCCACCCTTGCAACAGTTTTAGTTTCCGATGTAAAAGAAGCTGCGGCTTCAGCTCCGGTTGCAAGACAGACTATCACATCGGAAGAGGCCTCTTCAGACAATCAAGATTTTTTCTCTCCTGTTGTTTTACGTCTCGCTAGAGAAAAAGGAATTAGCATGTCGCAGCTGGAAAAGATTCCAGGGACAGGACAAGGCGGAAGAATTACTAGAAGAGATATTGAAGCGTACTTAGAGAAGCCTCAAGCTGTACAATCATCTTGCGCAAAGAACAAAACCTGTTCAGAGTTTGATCGCGGCGAAAATGTAAAAGAGATCGAACGCGTAAAAATGAGCTCCATGAGAAAAGCGATTGCTGACAACATGGTAAAATCTTTTTACGAAGCGCCACACGCAACGCTCATCACAGAGGTCGATGTTACGAAAATCATTAAAGTGATGTATGAACAGAAAGAAGCTTTCTTCAAAAAATATGGCGCGAAGCTTACCGTAACAAGCTTTATTGCTAGAGCTCTTGTCAAAGCATTGCAAGAGTTTCCTTTGATTAACTCTTCTTTAGACGAAGATACAATCGTTGTGAAAAAATTTATTAATCTCGGTTTCGCAGTCAATGTGAAAGACGGGCTGATGGTGCCAGTGCTTAAAAATTGCCAGCAAATGAGCTTGCCTCAGATCGCGCTCGGCATTCATGAAATATCCACAAAAGCAAGATCGAACGGGCTCACTCTTAACGATATTAAAGATGGGTCCATGACAATTACGAATTTTGGGATGACGGGAGTTCTGACAGGGATCCCTATCATCAGATACCCTGAAGTTGCGATTTTGGGAGTAGGGGCGATCCACAAAAAAGTTGTTGTCGTTGAAGATGATCTCTTTGGTGTACGCTCTATGATCAATATCTCACTTACTTTTGATCACAGAGTTTTAGATGGTATTTATGGCTGCCAGTTCCTAGCATCGCTAAAACACCATCTAGAATCAGATCTTACTATAGAGTAGGCTATCCTTCGGCGGAAGAGTAACCGGGCTTGCCATCAAAAAGGTAAAGATTTTCTGTTTTAATGATATCAAATCCTTTTTGCGCAACCTCTTGCAAAAGTGAAATAATTTCTTGCGAGGAGACTGGGCCCTTTTTATTTTTAGCAACAAAACGGCACCGGAATTGATCTATACAGAAAGTAACAGGGATTCCTTCCGGCCATACCCTTACTCCTCGGTTGCTAATGAGTTCTAGTGAGAACTTAGATGAGGAGATGGAAAGGACCTTTGGAATCAGGGCTTTTTCGGAATCCGGAAAATAAACAAAAACATCCACGCCTACTAACTCTCTTTGGACGGTCTCTACTTTTTCTTGGTGAAGTGAAATCACATTTTTATGACTGTGATAGTTGGCGGCGGGTAGGTGAGTGGGCTTTTCGCCTAGGAATTTGACAACGCTTTGCCCAAACTCTTTTGTTCCCACCTTTCTTTTGCTGACTTTCTCTGTATAAATATCGTACGTGTGAATCCCTTCTTCAATTGTTTTGAGCCAAGCGTTATGGATCCTCTCAGCAATTTCGATTTGTCCGATATGAACCAGCATGGACACGGAAGCTAAGAGAAGCCCAGATGGGTTTGCCACATCTTGGCCGGCTCTTCTTGGCGCAGAGCCATGAATGGCTTCGAACATTGCCCCCTTATCGCCAATATTCGCAGATCCAGCAATGCCTACAGATCCAGAAATTTGCGCTGCTACATCAGATAAAATATCCCCGTAGAGATTAGGCATGACAACTACATCGAATAGCTCCGGAGTATCCGCAAGTTTTGCAGCTCCAATATCTACAATCCAATGTTCCTTTTCAATCTCTGGATAATGCTCGGAGATTTCATCAAAGACTTTGTGGAAGAGACCATCAGAAAATTTCATAATATTGTCTTTTGTGAAGCAGGTCACTTTTTTTCTGCCATAGTGACGTGCGTATTCAAAAGCGTAGCGAATGATTTTTTCACTCCCAGGACGAGAAATGATTTTCAGTGATTCGCACACCTGCGGTGTTTGCCTGTACTCAATTCCTAAATAGAGGTCTTCTTCGTTTTCTCTTACGATAACAACGTTCATTTTCGGGTGTTTAGTAAAAATATAAGGAAAATAGGAAACGCAAGGACGAACATTTGCGTATAGGCCAAGAGCTGTTCGAATTGTGACATTCAGACTTTTAAAACCGCCGCCTTGGGGAGTGGTAATAGGCGCTTTTAAAAAAGCTTTTGTATTCAGAATGGTATCCCAAGTGCTAGCTTCAATCCCTGTCGGATTTCCTTGTAAGTAGATTTTTTCGCCAATTTCTACAGGATGTATTTCGATATTCGCTCCCGCCTCTTGAAGAACAAAAAGCGTTGCTTTCATGATCTCAGGCCCGATCCCATCCCCATACGCTACTGTAATTGGCACTTTTTTTTGCATTTTCCCTCTCATATTTTACTTAATTTGTCCTGTATAGAGTACAGGTATCTATAGACGAGTTAATTTCAATCTTTTATATTATTCTTATCAAGAGATCAATCCAATTTTGTGCCCGCTATGGTAAACATGTTAAAAAAAATCTTTCAGGACCAAGAAAAATATATTCAGTACTTTTATTCTCATCTCAATATGGAAGATGTGGAAAAATTTGTAAAAATTTGTTTGGAGTGTCCTGGTCTTCTCATATTTTCAGGGATCGGCAAAAGTGGAATTGTCGCTGAAAAAATTGCGATGACTTTGATTTCAACTGGAACCAAGGCGCTTCATTTACCACCTTCTAACTTTTTGCATGGCGATATCGGCATTCTTACTGAAAAGGATGTAATCATTCTTTTAAGTAGAAGCGGAGATACTGAAGAATTATTGAATTTGATCCCCTTCTTTAAGAAAAGAAATACAAAATGTTTGGCCATTGTCTCTAAACCGAATAGCCGAATGGCTAAATTGTGTGATTTTAGTATTTATCTACCCTTAGAAAAAGAACTTTGCCCGTTTGATTTAGCGCCAACAACTTCTACTGAAACCCAATTGCTTTTTGGCGATGCGTTAGCTGTAGCTCTCATGAAATTAAAAAACTTTCGTCTTGATGATTATGCACTCAACCACCCATCAGGAAATATCGGAAAGAAAATGAGTATGACGGTGGAAGAGATCATGATCAAAGGGAAAGATACTCCTCTTTGCACTCCAGACGATAAGCTAGTAGATGTACTTGTCGAACTTTCCAACAAAAAATGCGGGTGCTTGCTCGTTGTTGATAGTCAAAAAAACTTTTTAGGAATTTTCACAGATGGAGACTTGCGCAGAGCGTTGCAGTCAAGAGGCCCTTCTGTTATGGAAACCAAAATGAGTGATCTTATGACAATCACAGCTCTTTCTATTCAAAGAGGGAGCTTAGCATGGGACGCCAAGAAGCTTATGCAAAAAGATCCGAAAAAATGGATTATGGTTCTACCTGTTTTAGAAAATAGAAAAGCGGTTGGCGTTATCCGAATGCACGATATCGTTCAAGCAGGGCTTGCCTAAATCTTAATCGAAAAAATACAATACTTTTTTTTTGCTTTATCTTTTTGTAAAAAAATCTGTATCTTATTGTGACTCTAAAATAGAATCCAAATTTTGGTAATACTCTACATTGGAACGCGATATGATAGTATGGGGCTTAGATTATTTAGCATTTCTTGTTGTTGTTTTTGTTCTTGGTTATTTCGCAATTGTATTTGAGTATTATCTAAAAGTTAACAAGACAGCTGTAGCTTTATTTGTTGCGGTGATTTTGTGGGGAATTTATTTTGTCTATGGTCCAGATGCGTTAAAACACGATCTTCAGGAGCTCTCTTCCCACCTTGCCGATATTTCCCAAATCATCTTTTTTCTAATGGCGGCGATGACGCTTGTGGAAATTATCGATTCCCATAAAGGGTTTAAGATCGTCACGGACTTGATCCAAACATCTTCAAAGAGAAAAATGCTTTGGTTTGTTGCCTTTACTTCTTTTTTTCTATCAGCCGTTCTAGATAACTTAACTACGACGATTTTGATGGTATCGCTCCTCAGAAAATTAATTCCTGATAAAGAAGACAGGTTTCTGCCAGCTTGTATGGTTATCATAGCCGCAAACTCCGGCGGAGCTTGGACACCGATTGGGGACGTGACAACGACTATGCTTTGGATCAGCGATAGAGTGACTTCACTTGCGATTATGAAAACACTTTTCTTGCCAAGCTTGGTTTCCATGATCGTACCTCTTTTAATTTTTAATTATGGAATGAAAGGAAAATATAAAAAGCCTAAGGT
>JABEVM010000089.1 GCA_013041585.1 Chlamydiota bacterium | reverse complement strand
TTTTCGTAAGAATAACAATAAATCAATCTCAATTTCGTTCCTTGGACCAAAATCTGTGTGCCCACCTTCACAAGCAAATGGTTTATACATTTTTCCATCCCAATAAAGACCCGCTTCACCAAGACCCGTTCCAGCCGCAATCAAAGCTCTATTACCTTCATTTTTCTCACCTTCTTGAAATACGATAGTCTCATTTGAGGGGATAAATTCAATCCCGTATGCATTCGCCTCCAAATCATTGAGAAGATAAACGTGAGGAAGTTGTAACTTCTTCGAAAGACTTTTTGCGTCAACCACCCAAGGAAGATTGGTAACATGGGAAACTTGATCTTTTACTGGCCCAGCAATTCCAAAACACGCGGCTTGTAAAGAAACCGTCTCTTTTTGCAAAAAATCTTGTATAATTGTGAACAAGTCTGGATATTTTTTGCTTGCATACCGCTCTTCCTTACAGAGCTTTTTGTTCTCCCATAAAGCTAGCCTTGTTTTAGTTCCGCCTATATCCCCAGTTAAGATCATCTTGTTTCCTTTTTTATCTACCTATCCTCACTATCAAAAATATGACAAAAAATCTCTACATCTATTTCACTATTCACAGAACAAGAAATTTTGTATGATGAGAGAAAAAGTAAAAACCAGAAAGGGAATATTTATGCAACAAAATCAAGATTCAGCCAAAAAGAAAGCTCTCGAGCTTGCGATTGCACACATTGAAAAACAATTCGGAGAAGGTTCTTTGATGACCTTAGGCAAACATTCTGCCAAAAGAGAAATTAGCGTTATCAAAACGGGAGCAATTAATTTAGATATCGCTCTAGGAATTGGCGGTGTTCCACGTGGAAGAATTATTGAAATCTACGGACCAGAATCATCGGGAAAATCAACACTTGCCACACATATTGTAGCCAATACACAAAAAAATGGCGGCGTAGCAGCTTATATCGACGCAGAACACGCTTTAGATCCCGGATATGCTGCAAAAATTGGAGTTAACCTAGACGAACTCATGATTTCCCAACCCGATTCAGGGGAAGACGCCCTAAATATTGCAGAGATGCTAGCTAGATCAAATGCTGTCGATTTGATTGTAATTGACTCGGTAGCGGCCCTCGTACCTAAAAGCGAACTCGAAGGGGAAATTGGAGATTCACACGTAGGACTTCAAGCAAGAATGATGTCGCAAGCGCTGAGAAAACTCACCTCCACTTTATCTAAAAGTAATACATGCGCAATCTTCATCAACCAGATCAGAGAGAAAATTGGTGTTATGTTTGGAAACCCAGAAACAACGACTGGTGGAAGAGCTTTAAAATTCTATGCTTCTATCCGTATGGATATCCGTAGAATTGGCGGAATTAAAGGGAGTGACAACCAAGAAGTTGGAAATAGAGTAAAGGTCAAAGTTGTAAAAAACAAAATGGCGCCACCTTTCAGATCTGCAGAATTTGACATCCTTTTCAATGAAGGCATTTCACGAATTGGCTCTATCCTTGATCTCGGAGTTGACCTAGGTATTATTGAGAAAAAAGGATCTTGGCTCAGCTATAATGGAAATCGATTAGGTCAAGGAAGAGAAGTTGCAAGAGAAGAATTGAAAAAGCAACCAAAACTAGTTGAAGAACTCGAAAAAACAATTATGCAACAAGTGGAAGCTAAGAAAGATCTCCTCTTTAAAAAAGAAGAAGAAACAGCAGCGCAACCAGAACTTGTAGAAGTGTAAAAATTACAGCTTTTGGCTGTTTGCCAAAGAAAGCTGAATAAGCATATCCCCCATCTTCTTAAAGGATGGGGTGTCTAAATGGAGGTCTTTCAAATATCTTTGAAAGTAAACCATCTCTTCTTCAAACATGTGAATTGCTCGCTCTTTTCCCACAACCCTAACAATATTCATCTCTCTTTGGTTTCTTTCATCCTGTTGAACGTCACCTAAGTCATCAGCAATTTGAAAAGCCATTCCAAGATGATAAGCTGCTCTTTTTACAATTTCAAGTTTAGCAAAATCGCCCCCACCAAAAACCCAACCAAAGACAAATGCAACCTCAAATAAAGTTACGGTTTTTTTGTAAATCAATTTACGCATTGTCTCTAGGTTGTAATTAGGGGGAAATAAATCTAAAAATTGACCGCCAGTTGCACCTAAAATACCAGCGCAATGAGTCGCGCTTTCAAGCGCAACAATCCCAGCTCTATCACTCCATGAGGCAAAAGACGTTCCAGACTCTCTCATAGAAACGGTATTGCGATGAATTTTTTCGAAAGCAGATGTAATTAACGCGTAGCTTGCAAGTAATGCAATTGTCTCACCATAAACTTTATGAACAGCCGGTTTATCCCTTCTTTCATCATCATTGTCCATACAGGGAAGATCATCGGCAATCAAAGAAGCGGTATGAAAATATTCAACAGAAAGAGCCGCTTCACAAACACATAACCCCTGATCTAGAGCCTCGCCTATCATAAGAACAATCAAAGGACGAAAACGTTTTCCGCCACCTGTTAAAGCATATTCACATGCATCACGAAGTTTATTTTTCTCTCCTAAAAAAACAATGCTTTTGGCAATTTCTTGCTCGATCTTGTCCCTAAGATGAAAAAAGTGGGAAGAAGTAGCGATAGATTTATCTGACAAAACCTCTGGAGAATATGTATACATACAACCCTTATTGTTTTTTCTATGAGCCTTTATAAATTGAGTTCTCTTTACCATACCCATTCACATGAGTGCATGGATAGCAAATAGAATTTTTCCCTAAAAAAGTTCCTGGATTTGTTACAGCATTGCAACCGATTTGCGCACCATCACCTAAAATCAGTCCAAGCTTTTTCAATCCGGTTTCGATTTTTTTTCCTTCGTAGTAAAAAGCAATTAGCTTTTTATCAAGACGCAAGTTTGCGCAGTTCGCTCCCGCTCCTAAATGTGAATCATTTCCTAAAATCGAATCTCCAACATAATTAAAATGAGGAGCTTCAACTCGATTCAAAAGTATTGAATGTTTTACTTCTGTTGCATGACCGATTACGCAATGACTTCCTGTAACTACACTCTCGCGTATGTAGGCTCCATGGACAATCCTGCAATTAGGTCCGATGATACAAGGTCCCTTGATGTAAGCGCCCGGTTCAAGAACGGTTCCTTTTCCTATAGAAATTTTAGATTTATCTTCAAGATATACTCCAGGAGGAATCTCAACTTCGATCTTACCTAGGTTTTGTTTATGTAAGTATTTTTCTAGGTTTTGCAGGGCTTGCCAGACAAAATCAATTTGTAAAAACAACTCCTTATGCATAAAGTCATTCAAACAAAAAAAAGTCTCAGAAGAAAATTCTTTCATAGAAGCTTCCTATCTTTGCTGCGTACAAATATAACATCTCTCGATTTTAAAAGAAGATCCAAGAAATTTTTATTTAGGTAATTCAATTATTTTTTTACTTTCCTGGCTGTTCTTGAGAAAAAGACTATAGCAAGTTATGCGCAATTTCCACCAACTCTTAAGAAAGAAGATATGTATTAAATAAATTCTCCTCTTCTTCTATTTGTGTGGGATTGTTTATAATACCGCATACTTTTCCTATGAAGAAAATATGTAGATAGATTGTTCTTACTTTGTTTGGAAGTGGGGTTTTTTGATCGGAAAGGAATTTTTTACACAGCTTTTGATACATAATGAACAAGAAAACAACAGACTTTTCCACAAAAACATCTTTTTTAGCTTGTCCTCTCTTTTCTGAGTGCGGCGGTTGTGAGGTACAAAAAGATTTTCATTGCCCTCCTATTTTCTTAGAAATGAAAAACTTTTTTTTAGAAGAGGGGGTAAGTTTTTCTTTGAATGAGGAAAAGTTAACTGGGTGGCGAATGCGGGCTAAGCTCGCTGTTAGGGGTGAAAGTGGAAATCCAGAGATCGGCCTCTTTAAGAAAGGAACGCACGATATTATCTCCATCCCGAATTGCCCTATGCACCATCCGCTGATCAATAGCGCAGTCAAAATTTTACGTGAATGCATGTGTAAACATAAAATCACTCCATATCACGAAATTTCTTCGAGAGGAGATTTACGGTATACGCAGTTTGTGGCCCAAGAAAAGTCAAACAAGATTCAACTAACCATTGTATTCAATGCAAAGGACGATGAAGTTTTAAAGAGGCCTCAAATAGCCTCATTTTTGCAAGATCTTTCAAAAGATGACCTGTGGCATTCAATTTGGATTAACTGCAACAACAAAGCCTCTAATACGATTTTTGGCGATTTCTGGTTTTTGTATTTTGGCGAGAAATTTTTAAAGCAGCAGTTACTGGGTAAAGAAATCTATTTGCACCCAGCTTCTTTTTCACAAGCTCATTTTTCTCTTTTTGAAAAGCTTGTACTTTCCTTAAACGAAAAAATGGATCCTCAAAAAAGAGTGGTTGAACTTTATGCTGGAATTGGGGTGATTGGATTTTCTGTGTTAGAGAAATCTTCTTCAGTGATTTGTAGTGAGATTAACCTGTACGCAAAAGAGTGTTTTGAAAAGACTAAAAACATGCTTTCAGAAAAAGAAAAAATGAAAATTTCCTTCCACACGCTTTCTGCGGAAGGATCTACTTCTTTTTTAAGAGATTGTGAAGTTTTGATTGTCGACCCGCCAAGAAAAGGTGTGGATAAATTAGTTCTAGAAGCGATATCACAATCAGATTGTTTAGAACAAATTGTCTATGTCAGCTGCTATTTTTCTTCATTTAAAAGAGATGTAGAATTTTTAAAATCAATGGGATGGAAAATTGATTTTGCTGAAGGGTATTTACTTTTTCCTGGAACAAATCAAATTGAAGTTCTGTGTATTTTACGAAAATCTGGGTGATAGGATTCGAACCTACGACCCCCAACACCCCATGCTGGTGCGCTAGCCAAGCTGCGCTACACCCAGATAATAATTTATACGAGAGCCATTCCTTCAAATTGAAAATCGGCGCGCTTAAACTCTTTTACCCCAATACGAGCACATTCTTCGATGATTTTTTCCAAGACATCTCCCGGATGAACCTCTGCCGCGGAAATATCCACGGATATGGAA
>JABEVM010000088.1 GCA_013041585.1 Chlamydiota bacterium | reverse complement strand
TAATAAAAATAAAAAGGGGTAATTATGGATATCGCAGAACTGGGAAGACAATTAGAGAAATTTGCAAAAGATCGCGACTGGGAAAAGTTCCATTCCCCAAAAAATCTGATTATGGCCCTGACAGGTGAAGTAGGAGAGCTGAATGAAATCTTTCAATGGCTGAGCGAAAAAGAAACAAATGAAATTATGCAATCGGACGCAGCGCTAGCAGTGAAACATGAGCTCGCCGATATTCTGCTCTACCTCGTTCGGCTTGCAACTATTTTAGGTGTTGATTTACTTGAAGCTGCTACACAAAAAATGGAACTCAATCAAAAAAAATATCCAGTAGATACCTCTAAAGGAACGCATAAAAAACATCATCTTCTTAAGCAATAATTTAGGCAGAAGTTAAAGCAGAAAAGCCCAGAACTATCTGGATCATTTCTTCAGGGTCAATACTTGGAAAAGATTTATAAAAGTGATCTAAGCTATGAAAATACTGCGTTTTATGAAGACATATCACTTCATCTACATGTTTTTCTAAAAACCGAATTGTTTCAAGAGAGCCTACAGGCGTTGCCACAATGATTTTTTTACAGCCTTGGCCCACAAGCGAGGCTATCACAACTTTCATAGTTATGCCAGTTGCGATCCCATCATCAACGATAATGACTGATTTATTCTGCAGGTCTACAGGAGGCAGAATCTTTGCTATTTCTTCTTTACTACTTTCTAACGAAACTTTAGCAGCTTCAATCTGAGCATCAATATATCTTGGAGAAATACCAAGAAGTTCAATCAGGTGATCATTGAGCATCACCACCCCTGTATCTGAAATAGCCCCGAGCGCTACTTGTGGATGTGATTCTGAAATAATTTTATGTACGAAAGTAACGGAAGGGCTGATTTGCAATTCTTTAGTAATCACGGTGGCTAAGGGCAGGCCCCCTTTTGCTATGGCGACAATGACTGCGTCATCAGAATTTTTGTAGTCCTCTAAACATGCAGCTATTTGCTTTGCGGCATCTTCACGATCTTTAAAAAGCATAAACGCCTTTTATTTTATTTCCTGAACACCTTCATTACGAATGAATTTTTGCGTGGAAACTCTTTTAGGTTTCAAATACTCCCGAAGGACCTTATCAAAAGGCTCAGAATGGCAATGATCCCCACAGGTAAAAAGATCTACAAAGCAAGCATTGTGTTCTGGATAAGTATGAATACTTGCATGACTTTCTGATAATAAAACAACCATGCTCATTCCTTTGATCGGCGCAAATTCACATTTAACAGAATCTAACACCCCAGCGCCGGAAGCTTTACATGCCTCGATTAATGCCTTAGCAACGCCCTCATTATCGGTCAGGGCCTTTTCATCACAGTCACAGTAGCTAGCAAAAAAATGATTGCCTTGAAATAAATACTCAGATGGCGCTGGCATCTCCTTTTTGGGTGTCTTTTGACAACTAAATGAAGTACCCAATACTAAGAAAATGACCAATGCTTTACGAAAACTCAACATTTCTATTTCTCTCCAACTAACAGATAAAATGGTATAGGAATAAATTTAACAAGGAAACAAAAAAACATGTTACATGATAACAGCAAAATGATCTATATAAAAAATTAAGGCAGTATCTTAGCTATTCTTGATTAAAAAAAGAAGATTTTACAAAGTAACATTTCATAGTAAGTAGGAATCTCATGAGATTATTTTCGATTGTAATCAGCGCAGTCCTTCTTGGCTCCGGCCTTTATTGGGTTAGCACTCACAGGCCAGAATTCCGCACGCAAATCGAACAATTTCTAGATGGCGGACAATTTCATACACTCGAGATTAAGTATAACGCAAAACAACTCATGGAACACTATAGAAGAGATCTTCTTAAAGATACTACCCACACATACATGGATCCATCCTTAAAATTTTATCCCTATCTTCTTTTAGAGGTAAAATACAACCTTTCCAATGAAAAAACGAGAGAAGGGGTTATTTTATGGGACCTTTGCGACGGGGAAATGGTAGTGGATACAAGCAGCTGGGAAAAAACCCACGGTTTCGGCGACTGTATTAACGCGAACACAGAAAAACATGAATTTAAAATTCTCAATATTTTAGCTAGAAAAGGGGGAATGATCGACAGAGATGGTCTTTCCAAAGCCCTTCAGGTTGAAAATGAGATTCTCAACGCATGGGTTGAAAGCTGTCGCAAAAAAAAGCTGATCGTTCAAACTGGAAATCATTATCGCCTTCATCTGCAAAATCCAAATTTACGAACTATTCCTGAAACCCGTATCAGTGAGTGGCTAGTCACCAAGCCTTATAAAAACGCAACCCGTTTACCAAGAAAATATTCCCTAGCTCAAATCCAAAAAATTGCAAAAGCGGCCTTTGGAAATGACTTTGTCATTCGCCAAACAACCGATGTTTACCTACCAGTCCACAGCATTACGGTGCAAAATCCAGATGGCTCCACTCAAGTTTCTCACTGGAACGCCGTCAATGGAAAAAGACTGTCCCAAATGTCTTTCTCTCCATAATACAACCTTCTTATCAAACAAAGACTGGTTAACCTCTCCCTGATTTTATAATTATACTATTAAATAGTTTTAATAAAATTTTACTTTTATATACAATAAAATGAAAAAACAGTAGAGTTATTTCAACTAATATTAATAAAACAGTTTAAAATGAGTTTTATGGCTAGCGCGAGTAAAAATATTTTTTTATCAGAAAATTCGGTTGTATACAGCTATTTAGTAAACGCTGAAACTGAATTAGCAGGCGGAACTAACCCCATCCATCTTCCCTCAATCGATTTTGATACAATTCAGGCAACCTTTGGGCGTAAAATAACATCTGGGATTGTTGCGGATATTTATGAGGTAAAAGATTGCAGTCCTGCCAGAGTATATAAAGTTATCCCTCGGCATAGCTTTGTAAATGGAGATGAAATCGTTATTACAAAAATTGCAGGGGAATTAAATGTAGCCCCCACTTTTTACAGCGCATTTTTGGTAAAACAAAAAATAAACTATGTTGTTATTGAAATGGACGATGCAGGCAAGTCTTTAGAAAAATGGACGGAGATCTTAGCAGAAAATCAAAAAACTCATGAAAATACCGAAAAGGGACGAAGATTTCATGAAATGGTAAAAAAGATCCTATCCCCCTATTCTAATTCCGCTACTACTGAAAATTCTCGAGCAGATAAAGTTTCGATTGGGCAAGCAATTACTATGCTCTATACAAATGAAGAAACGTTTTATTATGAATTGTTCTATAAAATCAAAATTTTAGCAGAAAAGCATATTGCTTACGTTGATGCGCATATAGGGAATATATTACACAATCATAGTACTAATAACGATTTGCACTTAATAGATTTTGATGCGGCTGACCTCACTCCCGATACCCCAATAGCGGCAGAAAAATCGATCCTAGGCAGTTCTTATAATAAAGCCCATTTTATAAGATTTAAAGAACTCTCAAAATCACCTGCCTCTAAGGAATTAATTCAATGGTTTGTGTTTCAAATAAAAAAAACACGTTTGAATCACGAACCAACGCTGACGTAGAAGAACGTAAAACGCAAGCAGTAAATCCATCTAAATTCTATATTTCTTCTCCGTTTCCAAGATTCTCTTATTGCGAAAAAACGACCTGCAACGTAGAATCCCTAACTCGTTCAATGGAAAGATGGCTGAGCGGCCGAAGGCACGTCCCTGCTAAGGACGCGTACCAGCAATGGTACCGAGGGTTCAAATCCCTCTCTTTCCGATCTGGCCTTGTATGAAAATTCATTCAAGGCCTTTTTTTTAATCCTGAAATCTTCTATAAACAAGCAAAATCACAAAGAAGATCTATTCATGTCAGAAAGCAAACCAAGAATCCCTCCTCAATCAAAAGAATCTGAAATGATGGTGCTTGGTTGCATGCTCACAAGCGTCAATAGTCTCAATATTGCTGCAGATCTTCTCGATGAGACAGACTTTTATTACACCGAGCACAAAATCATTTTTCAAGCGCTGAAAACAGCCTATAAAAATGAAAAACCAGCGGATGTCCATCTTATTTGCGAAGAACTGAAAAGAGCGGATAAATTATCTGCTGTTGGCGGTGTAAGCTACGTTACAACTCTTGCACAGTATGCAGGAACTTCGGCCTATACAGAAGAATATGCAGAGCTTGTACAAAGCAAATCTCTTCTTCGTAAAATGATTTACGCTGCGCAAGAAGTTGAAAAAACAGCTCTTGAAGAACCAGAAAATGTCCACGCAATTTTAGATGAGGCGCAAGCGAAGTTTTTTGCAATCAGTCAAAATGCGAGTGCCAATTCAGGGATTCCGATCAAAGATATTTTATCGGGCGTTAAATCTACTTCCCGCATTCCTTATTTGAAAGAACTCCAAGAAAGACAAGAACAGTTTCAAAAAAGAGGCCCTGAAGAGCCTGGAATCACAGGAATTCCCACACACTTCGTTGATTTTGATAAAATGATCAACGGCTTGACTCCTTCGAATTTGATGATTTTAGCTGCCAGACCCGCAATGGGGAAGACGGCCTTTGCCATTAACATAGCAGAGCATGTGTGTTTCAAGAACGGTTTAGGTGTAGGGATCTTCTCACTTGAGATGAGCGCCGAGCAGCTCCTGCACCGTATTGTTTGCTCTCAAGCAGAAGTGGAATCTGATAAAATTAAAACAGGGGCTTTAAACGGCACTGAATATCAGAGAATTGTTGGCTGTGTAAATGCGATGCAAAAGCACACAATGATCATTGATGATCAACCAGGACTAAAAATTACTGATTTACGATCAAGGGCCAGAAGAATGAAAGAAACTTATGGAGTTTCTTTCATCATTATAGATTACCTCCAGCTTCTCTCTGGTTCTGGATTTAGTAAATCTGCCGAAAACAGACAAAATGAAATCTCTGAAATTTCTCGTATGCTGAAAAATTTAGCAAGAGAGCTCAACTTGCCCGTACTGTGCCTTTCTCAGCTTTCTCGTAAAGTGGAAGAAAGAGCAGGACATAGACCTATGATGAGTGATCTCAGAGAAAGCGGCTCAATAGAACAGGACGCGGATATTGTTATGTTCCTACTTCGTAGAGAATATTATGACCCTTACGACAAACCTGGAATGGCAGAACTCATAATTGCTAAAAACAGACATGGTGGTGTTGGCAACATTAACCTCACCTTCCGCAAAGAACTTGCGCAATTTGCGAATTATTCTCCTCTTTATAGCAAAGCCGATAAAGACCAAAATAATGATGAAGCTTTTGCAGCGTTTTCTCCATAAAATTTTTTAGAAAACTCCAAACACTTCTTTTACGATATTTAAGACCATTTTCTTCCCTAATTCTATTGACCGAAAAAAACTTTTGCGCCAAGCTTTTCCCCTTTACAATATGGAGATTTATTATGGCTCACGCACTTTCAGCACACACATGTGTATCTTGCAATTCACCAATACAAGAAAACCAACAAAGCCTGAATCACCCTATCGAACAACAACGAACTGGCCATCACGTACATAAATTATGTGCACAACGAATCCATCAAGAGCAAGGTCAATATGCTTGCCCAGCAAATGGTTGCGATTCGGTCCTGCAAGAAAAAGATATCGATCTTCTTAAATCATGGCCTGACAGAACTCTTGATGTACTCACAAACATCCAAAAAGCAGTGAGAGCGTTAACTGTTATTGGAATATTTTCCGTAGCAGCAAAATTCCTTACTAAAGAAGGAAGGAACTCGTTTGCTCAAGCAATTGGAAATTCTGCCATTGCGAATTCAAATATCCCTTTAAAATCTAGAGCTCTTACAGTCTTAGCAGCTCTTCCTAAGCCTGCTGGAAAAGTTGGAGAAGCTATTTTAGTTGGAAGTGGCGTGGGAGCCGTTTCAGCTCTAGTTACATTAATCTTGATTGCTGGATATCAAGCAAACAGAGATAAAAAAGCAGGCGAAATCCCAGCAGAACAAGTTAAACTTCCAAAATACCAAGAGAAACTGGAAAAAGGGATTTATTCAGCTCTAAAAACGGGAATATTTGCAGGATCTCTCATAGGAGCTGCCTATGCGCTTGGAGTAAAGCCTTTTATCGCAACAAGAATTGGATAAAAAGCCTTGTTATACTTAGAGGGGGTCTTCTCATGACTCCCACTGATAACAGGCCTCTCAGTCTTAGCTTTAACTAATAACTTTTAATTAATTATTAAACTTTAGATCTGGGATCTATTTTTAATTTTTTATTA
>JABEVM010000087.1 GCA_013041585.1 Chlamydiota bacterium | reverse complement strand
CTACATATATCATCGTTTCCATAAAACTTGGAGTAGAAGGGTCTGGAGTAGTCATGGCGAGAAGGCTTGCAAAACTCATGGAAACCGCCTCAGAAAGATACTCTCCATGGCCAAAAAAACCGGAGTCTGGATTTTCTATTTTTAATACTCCAGGATAGATAAATTCGATAAGGACAAAGCCGTAAGCAAACGCAAATCCAATCAGGAAATAAGCGCAAATCACAGGGGTTAAACTTTTCCAAGTTCCATGAGAAACAAAAACCTCACGATGCAGTACCGAGGCTGTACAAATGAGGATAAATGTGATTGTTAGTATAATAGATGAGACAGTAATTACAGGAACTTGAAAGTAAAGACCGGACCAGGATAAGAGGATCGCGGGAATACCAGTAACCATGGCGGCAGTTCTTACGAATTTGTGATGGGAACAGACAAAAATGGACATAAAAAAAACCGCAGCAAAACAAAGCTCCCACGCTGCGATATAGATAAAACCACTGTTAATTGGACGAAAAGTTAATAATAGAAGCAGGAAAATCAATAAAATGTTGTATCCCTCGGACAAAATCTTGTATGTCTTACGCCAAAATGTTTGTTTCATAGGGATTTTCCTTCTTTTATAGAGAACCGCCCATGCGGATAGCTTAACTAGCTAATGCTCATTTAATAAAAAAGGAAATAGAAGGAAAGGCAATATTTTTCAATTCCCTCTTCAAGGGAGGGATAAAACATTATCTTCAGCTTACTGTTGTCGAATGATTTTTTTCTTCTTCTGAAGAGGTGATGGATTGAATTCTTTGCTCAAGAAATGGGAGCAGGTCGGGATAAGTCTTTTTGATCCAGCGCTTGAAATTTATCGTTTCTTTACTAAAGCGCTGCTTATAGATAGCAGGATCTTTCAAGGCGTCTACTTTAGAATAGCAGCTAAGATCAATTCCGATGGCTTCTGTACCTAGAAATCCGAAATTTCTCTCAACAATTGCGTCATTATCATGGATTCCTTTTTTATACCTGGCAAGAAAGTATTGAAGTAGCGTTTCTATATAGGCTTGGGCCTTTACTACATCGCCTTCTTTCATAATTTCATGAAATTTTTGAAAAGCGAGATCCACTTTCTTTTGCATCACAAAAGGGACTGTATCCAGATCTAGGGTATGGCGGATGCCGATCTTGTCGTAGATCACAACTTTTTTGTTCAAATGGTTTGTTTTATTGATATGGCAATATAAAAATGCTGTCTCATCTCGCATTTCTTCAAAGGCAAGCTTGCAGCTTGTGAAAATCTTACTGAGCTTATCCTCTCGGAAATCGACAATTCTTTTCCTTCCATTGTCGAGAATACCAGGTAGAGGAACCTTTGAAAGCCAAGGGATTTCACGCATATGGTGCATTTTGAAGAATTTTAATACTGTTTGCCCATCTTTGCTTATAAATGCGTAACTTTGCCCACCACTGTTTAAAAAATAGTAAGGTTGATCAAGAAGATGTATTACCTCTGTTTCTTGCGCAGTTGGCAAAGTAGGGATCTCGAATCTGGCATCATGAGGACAATCCCAAAGAATTTTACCCAGCATGAACCCATGGGTCTTCTTATGGCAAAACCTTTCCGCTCCGACGAATCCTGCTATTAATAAAAGGGTCAAAAGTATTTTTTTGTATTTCATCATTCTTATAAAAGCTTCTTATTAAGGAACTTTTCTAAAACTCGCAGAGGAGATGTCTCTTGTCTAGAAACACCTTCAGGTGGAAGGTAGAAAGTTTGTTCAAATAGATACTGACCAGATAACGCAGCGTGGGATACCTGATCTGAATACACAATCCATGAGCTGTAAGGCGGAAACTTAATTTCGGTATGCTCGGCGTTTTTTTGATATTCTGTATCCCCTTTCATTATATCATGCATATTGAGCATGTAATGGTCATACTTTGTGCGGTAATCTTTTGTGATTTTAAGCAGTTTTAAAAGCAGAGATGAACCCGGAAGAGGAGGACGGACTCTTGGAGCCATTTTCTCTACAACAACCGGAAAAGGTTCCCCCACGTTCCATACTCTTGGAGCTCCGTGCGGATTTACATTACAAAAAACTCGTAAAATTCGATTTCCCTTAACTGGGGTTGCTGGGAAAGCATCTATATGGAGTCTTGTATCATCTTTACGATAAGAGCTAATTCGGCCTGCAACTTCCGCTGGGCGAAAGCTGGTCCTTCCTTGTTTAATAAAAGGGATATAATGAGGAAAAAGTGTATCAATGAGCTTTTTACTCTCTACAGCATAGCGCTTCATCATTTCTTTAAGTGCCGCCCTGTCTTCGTTTTCGCAAACGGTTCCACCAAGCCTGTCATGTTTCAGCTCAAAGCTAATATTTTTCGATTTGGGACTTAGGATAGTAGGGGAGAAAAAGCGTTCTTCAGATGGCTGTAGTTTGAAAGAAAGTTTAGGGAGGAAAACAACTTGACCTTCTTCTAAAGCATGAATGGCCCTTTTTTGAATTTCTTTCGAAGAATCTTCAGGGGAAGTGATCTCCAATGTTTCTAAAGCTTTCATAATACTCCCAGTGTAAATTACTTATTTAGAATAAGATGCTGTTATTTTAATAAAAAACAGGTCTAACAAGCTAGTTAATCTCATTAGATTAACTTGAAGTAGTATGAAATTGTACGGATTTAAGCTTTAAAAACAAGGAAGGAAAAGCAACTCCTCTTT
>JABEVM010000086.1 GCA_013041585.1 Chlamydiota bacterium | reverse complement strand
GGATGAGATCTCTCGAAAGACCCGTTTTTTTACTACTGTTCCTGTAAAAATTCTTGGATTTTTTGTAAGCAAAACGAGAGAGAAATTTCTTGAGCTAGGAACTTTTGTATCCAATAGTCTTCTTTCTCTTTGATGTTGGGATTAGACTTATGTAAAAGAGCTCGTTTGACAAGCGCTGGGAGAAGAGAGTTAACCGTATACCTTTCTTGAATGGTTTGACTTAGTTTATAAATCCCTTTTTTTGTCCTCTCATTTTGCAGGAGTTTTCCTAAAAATTTCCCTAATTTTTTACACTTTTCTAAATCATGTGCTTCATCAGTTACCTGTAAAAATCCTTCTAGAAAGGAAATACTCGAAGGAAATTCCTGGATTGTATTTTTAGCCAGCTCTATTAGATCTTGGAGAAAAGGTCTTGCATGGGTGGGTGGGTCATAAAAGTAGAGCTTATTTGCAGAAACGGCTTCTGAAAAACTTTGATCTCCTCTACATGCCATGATTTCCCAGCTCATGCTACAAAGGACTTGGCTTTCTTCTAACGATAAAGGGGAAAGGTCGATGATCCGAAGTTTTTTGCCATTACTTCCTACAATGTGGCTGTATTCCTCTTCCTCGAAGCAAAAAACAACTTCTTTAAGTCCATAGTCAGAAAAGGGAAAAATTCCCTTTTTAACCAGATCCAGAAACCAGCGAAGGTTCGTGACTCCTAAATCTAGGTCTTTTTCTTGCGAATCGAAATAAGATAAAAGCAGATGCAAAAATACATAGGTTCCAGAAAAACTGATAAGATAGGCGAAAACAAAGATGTTTTTCTCAAGATATTCTTGAACGCTCCCATCTTTAATAAGAACAGAATGAAGTCTAGAGGGGATGTGATCCCAAGGGTTTACAGGCATATCTTTGATAAATATCCCCTTTTCTAAGAAATGAAGTCCCATACACCTCATTTTGGGCGCAGAAGGGTGGGCCCAATGTGAATTCACAAATCCATATTCTCCTAGTGTTTCGAAAGAGCCCCTTCCATATTCTTTTACAAGATCGTTCCAATGTGGATAGAAGGTTGGGATTTGCAGAACCAAGTCGCTGGCTTTAAGAAGATGGGTCACTTCCTGCGGAAAAGAGGAAAAATGCAGATCTTCTTCACTTTTGTAGTAGATATGATGGGCTTTTTCGGAGAAGAGAAGATTTTGCTTTCGAACTGAAGAAGAAAGTAGGCTGACTGTATAAAAATCAACTTCGGGAAGGGCTTTTTTTAGAATTTTACAAGCTTCATACTGCGCGACGTAGTCACCTAAGCCATCAGACATCACCCAAGTAAGGATAACAACTTTCTTATCCATGGAAATATGTAGATTTTCGTAAAGGTAGAGAAGCGCTTTATCAATACAATGTTTTTTTAATGAGGGAAGGTGTGCATGGTTTTTTTTGATCTCATCTACAGAGCCGCTGTCCGTGTTTTTATTTCTAGGAAGTTTTTGATAGAAATAAGGAATGACGCGGGCGGGAAGGGAGATTTTTTCGAATTCATCTACTGGAAAATCTTCCTCTAGTAGTTTTTCTAATTGTAGACTGGACCGTTCTTTCAGGAATTCATGATAGGCTTCTAGAGATGAAGTTAGATCTTTTTTTTCTAAGGCAGTGAGACATTTTTTTTTGGAAGGTTGGGAGATTCCCTCTAGAGGGTGAGCTTTTTGTACTTCCTTTTCGACAAAGAGATGTAGTTCTTTTTGAAAGAGATTCACATTACCTCATCGAATTTGCCCTTTGTATATCCATATCATGTTTACCTTTTTTCAAAAAAGTCTTTGTCGATTTTCTATCATTCTAGAATTTTGCATGCGGCAAAATCGTTTTCTCATTACAATGAGCTTTAGGGCAAAAAAGAAACTTTCACAGTAAGCAGGGAGATCGAAGAATGGGAAAGATGGAAGAAAATGGAAATGATAAGAAAATGAATCGGGTCGAAGAGAAAATCGATGAAGTTCTTTTAAAAGCGCGTAGGATCTTTTTTTCCGATGTTGTCGATGGAACAAGTGCTAAAGAAGCCATTCGAAAACTATGGTATTTAGAGCTTACAGATCCAGGAAAGCCAATCCTTTTTGTGATCAACTCCCCAGGTGGTTCGGTTGATGCAGGGCTTGCTATTTGGGATCAGATGAAAATGATCACCTCTCCTGTAACAACTTTGGTTACAGGCCTTGCAGCTTCAATGGGCTCTATTTTAAGCCTCTGCGCAGCTAAAGGGAGAAGGTTTGCAACTCCGAATGCTCGGATTATGATTCACCAACCCTCGATCAGCGGCGTCGTACGCGGCCAGGCCACAGATTTGGAGATCCAGGCTAGAGAAATCTTAAAAACCAGAGATGCGCTCATCCATGTATACATGGAAGCGACCGGTAAAGATTTCTCTGTGATTGAAAAGGCGATCGACAGAGATACTTGGATGACATCCAAAGAAGCTCTTTCCTTCGGGCTCCTTGACAAAGTTGTAACTTCCTATAAGGAGATTGCCTAAAAAGGTGCAGGGTTTTTCATGCGCTATCATTTTTCAAAATATCATGGTGCAGGCAATGATCTTATTATTATAGATGATCGGCCTGCCCAATTTCCTGAAAGTCGAGAATTGATTCAAAAAATTTGCCACCGCAATTATGGGATTGGGTCGGACGGGTTGATTCTTCTTAGAGAAGATCCGTTAGCAGACTATCGTATGGTGTTTTTTAATCCTGATGGAAATCAAGTTGCTATGTGTGGAAACGGCATCAGGTGCCTGGTTCATTTTCTTCACAAATTAGGGATAGAAAAGTCTATCTACCATATTGCAACCGTGAAAAAGGTATACCCTTGTAGGCACCTTGGAGAAAAAGTTGCCGTCAATATGGGGGCTCCTCAAATTCTCCAGTGGGATTATGCTATTTCTGATGGACAGCGCTTTTGGAAATGCTATGTCGTAGATAGCGGCGTTCCTCATGCGATCATTTTTACATCTGACCTTGCTAAAGAAGATGTAGGGGGACAAGGGAAAATCATCCGTAACCTTGCTTGTTTTTCTCCAGAAGGGGTCAATGTGAGTTTTATTCATGTTACTTCCTCTGATTGTATGCATATTCGTACCTATGAGAGAGGGGTAGAAGCGGAGACCCTTGCGTGTGGGACTGCGGCTACGGCCGCCTCTTTTGTTGCAAGAAAGCTAGGATTGCTTTCTTCCAAAGTAGAGGTTTTTCCTTTATCACGTGAAAAGATTGAGATTAATTTTCATTCAGGCGATAAGGAAGAAGAGGTTGAGATGATAGGTCAAGCGACTTGTGTCTATCAAGCTGTGGTCGATATGGAATAAGACATCTACATGGAGAAAATCATATGTTAATTGGTATCCCTAAGGAGATCAAAGACCATGAATATCGCGTGGGCGCAACTCCTGCGGGTGTGCAAGCTTTAGTAAAAGCTGGAAATCAGGTGATCGTCCAGTCTCATGCTGGTGCTGTAATAGGTTTCAGCGACGACATGTATAGACAAGCTGGGGCTACCATCGTTGCAAGTGCTGCTGAAGTATACCAAGCAGAAATGATCATTAAGGTGAAAGAACCTCAAACCAGTGAATTTTCACTGTTAAAAGAAGGACAAATTCTTTTTGGCTATTTACACTTAGCCGCAGACCCTGAGCAAGCAAAGCATTTACTAGAGCGTAAAGTTGTAGGGATTTCCTATGATACTGTGATAGATAAAATGGGAAGGCTTCCTCTGCTCATTCCTAGTAGTGAAATCGCTGGAAGGATGTCGATTCAGGCTGGGGCTACTGCGTTGCAGATTGCCAATGGAGGAAAAGGGATCTTGCTTGGAGGGATTCCAGGCGTACCTCCCGCAGAAGTTGTTGTTCTTGGAGGAGGAATTCTTGGAACGGAGGCACTTCGAATGGCCCTTGGTCTTGGAGCTAGCGTTACTGTTCTTGATGTGAATGTAAATCGACTCAGACAATTAGAAGAGCTGTACGCTCCTGGGTTAAAAACCCTTGTTTCTACAGCTTCTGCAGTAGAAGAGTCTGTGCTCAAAGCCGATTTAGTCATTGGAGCCGTATTGATCCCAGGAAAAAGTACCCCGAAAGTTGTACCCGCTGATTTAGTTCGAAGGATGGAACCTGGAAGCGTAATTGTCGACCCTGCAATTGATCAAGGTGGATGTATTGAAACATCTCGCCCTACAACCCATTCAAATCCGACCTATATTCATGACGGCGTTGTTCATTACTGTGTAACAAATATGCCCGGCGCTTGTGCTCGCACAGCTACGCAGGGACTTACTAATGCAACTCTTCCCTATGCTTTGCAAATTGCAAACAAGAGTTTTAAAAGAGCTTTGCAAGATGATCCCGGACTTATGATGGGTTTGAATGTTTGTTTAGGAAAGATTACGAATAAATTTGTTGCTGAAGATTTAGGATACGAATATTGCCCACCTGAGCGGTTATTTTAAAGGAACATAATGAGAGAGACGCCTTTTTCTCCTGGAGATTCAACTCTTGGAGAATCGCTACGCAAACAAGGATGCGTAAAGAACATCTTTTTTTCCGAAGGCACCTATCAAATTGAATGTGTTGATGGGACATCTAGCGAAACATTTTGGCCTTTTTTGCAATTAGATGACCGCGGAAAAATTCTAGACTGTTTTTGTACTTGTCACGCTGCAGAAAGCAAAGGATCATGTGAGCATTTAGCCGCGGCTTTTTTAACTATTTTTAATGACAAAGTAGAACCCTTGCATCGAAGGTTTCGGGAATCTTTATGGAATGTGCTCTGCCAGCTCGCTGCAAGAAGACATGGGTATGAAAGTCATGCGATTACGAAAGAAAAAGAGGGTCTCTACCAAGCGTGTTCCCAGACCGGAAAAGTTCTCTTGCAACTTAAGCCCTTAACCAAAACCGCAGAAGAACAGCTAGAAGAAATTATCGCCCATCGTCATTTGGAAACAGAAGAGACCTCGCTTAAATTTTCTAACCTCTCTTCAGAGGAGCTTCTTCTATGGAAGCAAGGAAGACCTACAACGCAGCTACAGTTTGAACTTTCTTTTTGGTCTGATTTGGCCAAATGGTGGATGTTCTTACAGGAGAAAAGCGATCCCTATTCCATCGATTTTATTTTCGATGAAAAGGGATTTCCTAAAGGGATTACGATTGCATTTTCTAGTCTGAAGATCGCATTTTATGTAGCTGAAGTCAATTGGGCCCAGATCATTCCCACTTTGAAAACCGTGGCATCGCCTCTTCCTGTGTTCGATGTACAGGGAAAAAAAGTGAAGCAAATCGAGTACGACCCTGAAAAAAGACAGTTTACCCTCGACTGGGAGACGCTACCGAAAACAAAACCATCCCCCCTAAAAGAAGGGCATAACAAAACGTTTACTTTAGATAGCTGGGTTTATGAGGTGGGTGTGGGCTTTTATCCTGCAAAGCCGGATCATTTTTTAGAAAATCATGTCATCACAGAAGAAAAAATTCCTGCTTTTTTACAAAAATATCTTCCCCTTCTCAAAGAACATCTGACAAATACCAAGGTGTCTGCAAGTAGCATTGTCCCTCGGTATAAACTCTACTTTACGCCCGATGCTACCTTACATATCGATATGTATCTTTTTGAAGAAGAAGATCTGCAGAAAGGGAATCCTGCTTATTTTTCTTCATGGGTGTATCTTGATGGACGTGGCTTTTATCATCTTGAGGAAAGCTTATTTCCTAGCTCCCAGATGCAAATTCCAAAAGAGGATGTTGCAGAGTTTATTGATAAACATCGTTTTTGGCTTCACACGTGTGATGGTTTCCAGCCCCATGTTTCCAGTGTCGAAGCGCGTCTTGGATATCATGTTGATGAAAGAGGGAATTTGCATTTCACTACACTGCTCGATGTAGAACAAGATTCTGCAGGAATTATGGATTTTGGATCCTGGATTTACATAAAGGGGAGAGGGTTTTATGCAAAGGCCTCTTCTCGAACAGGTATGTACATTAAGCCAGGCCTTGTGGTCCCACGCTCTGACCTTTCCCGTTTCATTCGTAAACATCGAGAAGATCTAGAAACACTGCGTAATTTTTTCACCCCAGTGTGCCACATTACCAAAGCAGGGGTTACTATCGTGATCAACGAAGAAGGGGTTATCGTTGTAAAGCCAGAGTATAGCTTCCTTCCTCAGTACCCCAGAGAAAAAGTCCGTATCTTCGAAGAATATACGTTTGTAGAGAATGAAGGGTTTGCAGAAATCCCTTTTTCTCTCCGCCTTCCAGACCTTTATCAAAACGAAAAAGAGATTGATGCAGATTTCGAACCCTATTTCTTAGCCTATGACCTAACCATTTTACAACCATTTACGGTTTTTTTAGATCCGCGGCTGCAAAAAACGGAAGATTTATCTCTCCAGATAAAGAAAGCTTGGAGAGAGGATTCTAAAAATTTTTGGCGCGTTGAAATGGAATACCAGACAGAAATAGGGAGCATTTTAGCCTACGATATCTGGGAAGCGATCCATGATAATAAGAAATATTTGTTTTCTAAAGCTGGGCTCATCTATCTCAAGCAATCACGCTTTCATTGGCTTAAAGGACTTTCGAAAAAAAGATGGGCGAAAAATGGAAAGGAAGTTCGCCTCACTACCATAGAGTGGATTCGTCTAAGTGTTTTTGAAAATATAAAAAAACCTGCGGAGCAAGAACTATCTGGAGAATCTTCCGATGAGATGAGAAGCTTCCTTAATCTTTCCTTAGCTTTTGTCCAAGGGGAAATTCCAGAAGTCGAAGGCTTACATAGCTCTCTTAGGCCCTATCAAGAGATGGGACTGAGATGGCTTTGGTTCTTATATTCCAACGGACTCTCTGGACTTCTTTGCGATGAGATGGGTCTTGGTAAAACACACCAAGCCATGGCGCTCATTGCAGCGCTACGAACCGAACTCAGAAAAAAAGAGAAAAAGAGTAAAGTCCTCGTTGTATGTCCAACTTCCGTTATTTTTCACTGGCAAGAACTGTTAAAACGATTTTTACCTTCTTTGCAAGTCTATGTGTTTTATGGGGCGCAGCGAAATCTAGAGGATGTAACCTCTGAACTTGTTCTCACATCCTATGGAATTTTGCGTACAGAAAAGCAGGCCTTATCGAAAATCCCTTTTGAGCTTGCGGTCTTTGATGAGGTGCAAATTGCAAAAAACGCGAAGTCGCAAACTCATAAAGCCCTCCGCGGCATCGATGCGAATATGCGCCTCGGGCTTACAGGAACTCCCATTGAAAATGAACTCTTAGAGCTCAAAGCGTTATTTGATGTGATCCTCCCAACCTATCTTCCAAACGAGTCTGTATTTAAAGAGCTTTTTGTAAATCCGATTGAGAAAGGCGCAGATCCGGAAAAGAAATTTCTGCTCTCTAGACTTGTAAAGCCATTCCTCTTACGAAGAAAAAAGACCGAAGTTCTTTTAGAGCTTCCCGAAAAAACAGAAGAGATCGCGTACTGCGTTTTATCCGATGAACAGAAAAAGATGTATGACGAGACCATGGCTTCTTCCAGATCCAATTTACTCGATTCCTTAAAAGATCGCGGCTCATCAGTTCCTTACCTGCATGTTTTTGCACTTCTTACCTCACTTAAACGAATTTGCGACCACCCTTGTTTAATCCATAAAAATGTCAAAGAGTATAAAAAGCATCACTCCGGCAAATGGGAACTCTTTGTTGAACTGCTTAAGGAAGCCAGAGAGAGTAAACAAAAAGTTGTTGTATTCTCTCAGTATTTAGAAATGCTCGATATTATTGAAGCCTATCTCAAAGAAGAACAGATCGGATTTGCGGGGATTCGTGGAAGCACAAGAAACAGAGCAGAACAAGTAGCAACGTTTGCGAATAACCCAAGCTGCGAGGTGTTTGTTGCATCCTTGCAAGCAGCTGGTGTGGGTATTGACCTAGTTGCAGCATCTGTTGTGATCCACTACGACAGATGGTGGAACCCCGCCAAAGAGAACCAAGCCACCGACCGTGTTCACCGTATCGGACAAAATAGAGGTGTGCAGGTATTTAAGATGGTGACCAAAAATACCATCGAAGAGTCAATTCACCAAATCATCGAAAGAAAGAAAGGCCTTTTAGAAGGGGTGATCGGGTATGATGACCAAGAGCAAGTGAAGAGTTTCACAAGAGAGGAACTTATCCAACTCTTAGAAATAGCTCAG
>JABEVM010000085.1 GCA_013041585.1 Chlamydiota bacterium | reverse complement strand
GTATGAAAACCTTGCGGGTAAGCTAAAAATGGGTGGGATCGCTGCGATTATTTTAGGGCTTGCGGTTGTATTCATTGGGAAAAGAAGAAAAAAATAATATTTTCTTCTTAAGAATCCGTAATACTCTATTGTGGTTTATCTTACTCAACCTCTTTTTGTGGATTTGAATTAGAGTTTTTTTTAAATTACAGTTTTTCCTAAAGAGGACTGTATGAAAAAATTGCTTTTTGTTTTTCCATTTTTATTTTCTATTTGTTGGGGAGAAATGCGTACTGAACTTTTGATTGGACCTGAAGAAATAGCGCATAGACTAGATGAAGTTGCAAGGACAATCAATCGTGAATATGCAGATCAAGAACTCACTGTTGTCATGATCATGAAAGGAGCCATTTGCGTAACAGCTGATTTAATTCGACGTCTTCATATGCCTGTAACCCTCGAATACGTTAGAGCAAGCAGCTACGGTCAAAATGGCACCTCTAGAGGCAATCTCAAAATTATCGGTCTTGATGAACTGAATCTAACAGATAAAAATGTCCTACTTATAGACGACATCTTTGATACGGGGCATACTATGACAACTCTTATGGCTCATGTAAAAGATAAAAATCCCAAAAGTCTTAAATCTTTAGTCTTGCTCTTGAAAAATACACCTCGTCAAATCACCTATGTACCAGAATATGTCATCTTGCCTGTGGAAGACCGTTTTGTAGTTGGCTATGGGCTTGATTATAAAGAACTATACCGTGGATTGCCCGGCATTTATTGTTTACATTTGGAATAGGATTTTTCAAAGTTACTCCTATGTAAATTCACTTGGAGAAAAAAAATGGGTAAACAGCTTTCCGATCTTACTGTAAATAATCAGGTTTTACTTGCAACTACTCCTAGTGATATTGCCAGCTGCTTTTCAGTAATTGTAGAACTTCGTCCCAAATGCACAGATAAAGAAGAATTTGTAGCTCAAATCCTGCGTCAGCAAAGCCAAGGGTACATTCTCTCTTTTATAAAGGACGAAGAAGAAGTGGGAGCTTGCATGGGATTTCGAATTTTGGAAACTCTTGGTTGGGGGAAAATTTTGTATATCGACGACCTCATCACAAGAGAAAAATCAAGAAAAAAAGGATTTGGAACGCTTTTATTAGACTATGCAATCGAGCAAGGTCGTTTAGAAAAGTGTAGCGAAGTTCATTTAGATACAGGACATCATCGCCATGATGCTCATCGTCTTTATCTTAACAGCGGATTTACCCTTACCTGTCATCATCTAGCGCTTACTTTGTAGAAAAGAATTATCTTCTCCTCCCACCACCTTCTCGCATGCCACCTCCACGTCTTGCGTCTTCTTCTTCACGGGCAGATCTATGTTCTTCTCCTTCCCCTCTTCCGTTAGGATAGTAATCAACTGGATGATCATGATTATAATATTCTCGGTTGCGAGGATAATCCAAATGATTGCCTCTCCAACCCCAATACTCTTGTTCATCATCAAACCAAATACCGTAATAGAAACCAGGTCCAAACCAAACATCTTCAGTTTGATTATACTGATTTTCTTGTTTGCTATTTTGTATCTTTTGCGTGTCTACCTGTCCTGCGTTTGTAGCACTCAAGGAATGTGCAGAGAGAACAAGTGATGTAACTAGGAAATAGAAATTTCGATTTAGCATGTTTTACCTCATAAAAATTCTTTTCTAACAGAAGACAGAATATCTTTTCACTTTTTTCTAAAATGACTCTTTTGATTAGAGCTGAGAATCTTTTGGTTCTATGAGATAAGTTGAATGAGAAAGGCACCAGTAACTCTTAGAAAACAGAGTTACTGGGCATCAGAGAAAATATGATTTTCAATCTTATAGCTTTGACTTGATAACCTGAGGAATCGCTATATAATCGCAATCATGTATTCTTTCTACAACATATCCTAATTGTTCAAGGAAATGAATTGTGTTATCAATGCGCTGACGAATCTCTCCTGTAGCCACTGCGTGATCATGTCCTGCCATAATTTCTATCAAAATCACTGGCTTATTTCGGATGATTGTATTTTTGGCACCTTCTAAAAATGCATCTTCCATCAATTCTACGTCTACTTTCATCAAGGAGACATCAGAAAATTGAAAAGAATCCAAAGTTCGTAGAGGAGCAAAATACCCGGATCCTCCCTTCCCAATGCTTGTACCTCCTTCGTTTCCTTCAAGCAAAGGACTCAGCTCTACACTTCCATTTGCATTTCCTAATGCAACAGGGAATATCTGCATGTTCGTGTGACCGTTTCTACGGCGGTTCATAATAAGTTCTCTCACAGTTTTAGGTTGTGGTTCGAAAGAACTGACTTTTCCTTCAGGTCCCACAAATCTGGCCATACGCATAGAGTGAATCCCAATATGGGCTCCTACATCGATTACATGGCTTCCAGGTTTACAATATTTTTGCAGGAGGGCTTTGATTTGCAATTCACAATTTTCTCCTTGGCGTAAACGATCTTTAATCCAATCTCCTATAGAATCTAAATAGAAACTGCCTTCTTCCGGAATCGAATAAACTCTATACTCTTCAAAAGGAAACGCTTCGATAAATTGAAGTAACTTAGAAGAAAAGTATTCATGGTGATCCAACTGTGTAATTTCAGAAGTAAGTCTACTTACTTGAAAAATTCGCGATTGAGTAACTGCCTTATCAACAAGCTTTGGAATTTCTGTTTCTGCATCAATGACTTCTACTGCACGCGAGGCTTTTGTTTTCACCACAGCCTGTAAAATCTTTGGTAAAGATTCCATATTTTCTACGTGAATGCCTAAATTCCTTCTCACAAGCCAATTTTTATTACACCCTTCCCAATTATGAGAAGAATCGACAATAATTAAGGCAAAAAGACCCATTTTTCCAGCTTCTGCTGTTGTGGCTCCACCTGGCTTGATAACTTCTGCACGAGACACTTTCATGTAGTCTGCACTTAATTCTTGGCTAACCTCGGATAGAACTCTAAATTGGATTTGAGGATGACGTGTGCTCTTTACTAAATAGTTCGTAAGCTGCTTTCTTAATAGGGTATTTTTCCCACAGAAAATAGGGAGAATGATATTGCAACCGTAATCGATAGAAATAGACTCATTTAGAATTTTTACGATCGCAAATATGTTAGCAACTCCCTGTCTCCCCATCTGTATAGGAATGACAACTTGATCCGGCTTAATATACAATCGCTTTCGAATTTTTTGAATTTCTACGGGATCATACTCTCTTTTATATGAACTTCTTGTCGCATATCCTGGGTATTCTATAGCCTGAGAAATTCTAGATCCAAAACGAAGATCAATCTCGATCGGATTATGCTCAAATTCCAGTCCATTCATAAGCTCTGTTTTCAACTGGCTAGAGATAGAAGTTAGCAATTCAGGATCGGAATCAGGCAGCCATAGTTTGACCAGCTGCGAATTGGCAGTATAAATCAACGGCATCAAAGCCCAACTGAGTTCATAATCGCAATGAGCAAATCGTATTGGAACTCCAAGTGAAGCCCCTACTTCAAGGTCCCGAGGTAGAAAATGACAAGTACTGATTATTAGATCGGCATGAAGAGGGCGAATAACTTTTTTTAAATCTCGTAAAGTACAATCAGGAATGAATCTTCTAAGTTCTCTATTTAAGGCCCAAAGACGATGTGCGAGCTCTATTTCTTTGTGTTGTTGAAAAACCTGATCATAAACTTCTTCAGAATTGAGCCTTCCTGTCATTAGATAAATTGCATCTGATTTTTTTAGAATTGGAGCCACATCAATCACGGTTACTCTATATCGATGAGGAAATTTTTGTAAAATTTGCGCAATTCCTTCAGCGTGATTCTTATGCCCACCACCACCACCTGTGGTAATGATCACAATATGAAAAATCTTGGAAGCATCTTTAGCACTTTCTTCTAACTGAGCTTTTTGAAAATCATGGATCGGATGTAAAAACGCCTGAATTTGTTTTGGATACGTTTCTAGTATTTTCTGGAGTTCCAAAGAAGGATGTTCTTCCCATACAGCAAAAAAGGAAAGGCTTCCCAAAAGGGAAACGTTTTGTAAGATCCATTTTTCTACTACAACTCTTTCTTCAATGGATAAACACCCTTGTAGATGGCTTTCATAACTCTCTACAATAATTTGTACTTTTTCGGGATCGCTTAAGCAAAGGTCTAAACTTTGATGAAAGGGGGATCGAAACTCTCTTCTGTTATATACAATTCCATCAAATCCACTAATTTCATTACTATTTAAAATCTGCTGAGCGTGATCACAAAAATTAGTAAAAAACCTTATCATAAATCTCCAAAT
>JABEVM010000084.1 GCA_013041585.1 Chlamydiota bacterium | reverse complement strand
GCTGCCTCGTGGCGGACAGCCCTATTACAGAGCCTTTACTTCAGCCATGTTCACGTCACCGTTCTCGACCCTCAAATCGCCATCTATCACAATACAACTCCATAATCGTTAGCTTTTCTTTACCAGAAAAAAATCGAAGCGCTTTGCTTTCTTAATTTTGAAGAAAATTATGAAAAAATCACCTCTTTGAGCAAGTCTTTAAAGGAATTAAGAGACCGCTTTCCGCATGACGCTGATATTAATGCAATTTATTGGATCTCCGAGAGTATTTTTTATAATAGAGGGACAAAAAATTTCAAAAATACATCCCCTCTTTTTGTAAGATTGGAATTTTCGCAAATTGCAAACCCTATCTCGCAGAATGGTTTTGAAGAAAATTTGACTAAAGATGTAAACGAATGCTCAAGGAACTTGGAAATCTATTTATACCAAGTACAAGAGAAAGAGTTACAAGCAGAAATTCTATATACTTTAGGAATAAACATGCTTATCTCTCCAATAACTCGACTTCAAGCAGATTCTTATTTTAACAGATCAGGTAAAGTTTATGCTGAAATTGATAGCCTTACCGGAAAGATCACATCCCTTATTTTGGAGGGGCTATCTAGCACCCTGGCTGGAAGTTACCCCAATTCAGCTAAGCATTTCAAGGTTGCCGAACAACTTATTAAAGACTGCAATGCTTTACACAAATGCCCACTTATAAAAGCCTTCCTCTTAGTATCAGAAATGGAAGCATTATATTACTTTTTTAAGAACCCTAAAATGCTTTCGAGTTTAGATGTACCAATTCAGCCAAGTTTCATTTTAGCCGTTATTCAAAACATCTATAAAGAATCTAAAGATGTTCTGGATTGTTTTAACCAGACCTCTGAGAAAGACACAGATTATTCTTGGTGGCTACTCGAAAACCAAGGAAGAATGGAGTTCATCAAGCAAGATATCCAAGCGCATAACTGATAAAAGATCGCGATCTATATTTAGCAAAGCTTAAGTAAATTCTTTTCATATAGACTTTGCTTTATACCCGGAAAAGATCCTTCTGCAAAGAATAGAAGCCCCCAAGCTAAGCCATAAGCCAATGATAAAATTTTTGACAAATGTCGCTGGAAGCGGTCCTTGTAAGGGAAGTAAAGAAGCAAGGGAGTATAAAGCAAAAGTGCCAGCAACTCCAATCACAGTCCTCAGAATACTATCCCAAGTACTTTTTGGAAGCGGAAGATGAATTTTATAACGTGTGCTCACAATAATCCCAATCCCTGCAGCTAGCGCGAGCGAAGCAAACCGAACTACAGGCTTATTTGTGAAAATAAGCATAAGAAGAATTGGAGGCGCAATGCTGAGTAGAAAGGCGCTGATCTTCGAAATCCGAGTAAATAGCTTTTCAATCAGCGGAAAAATATAGAAGAAGATAAGAAGTAAGACAAATCCTACAAACCACCCCGCTAAAATATCTCTTGGATAGTGCGCTCCTAAATAGATCCTAGATAAGGAAACCCAAAAAAGAAAGTTTAGGGCAACAAACCATTTCCATTTGTTTTTCCAGTAAAAGACTAAAAGAGTTGAAAGTAGAATTGCAGTTTGCGCAGCGCCGCTTGGAAAGCTATATCCAGAAACTTCAATGACAGCCAAAGAGGGATCAATTTGATAAGGTCTTGGCTCTAAAAATATGCTTTTTATGCCTAAATTGGTAAGCCCACTGAGCAAGATGATGTAAAATAATCTGGCTCCTGCTTTCCAATTGTATCCAATCCAAAGAGCCGGGATAAGGATAAAGAGAAATTCGCCTGTATCAAAAAAGTTGAGAAATGTGAAAAAACTGTCTAGAAATGGGCTTCGAAACTGATGTAGAAACTTGGTGAATTCAAGATCTGGAGAAAAAAGCATATACTTATTTTCTTCTGTAAAAGTTGCCCAGGATAAGACTCGAACTTACACACCTTGCGGCACCAGAACCTAAATCTGGCGTGTCTACCAATTTCACCACCTGGGCAAAAACTTTCGACAAGAGTAGTCTTTACTCCCCTTTTCGTCAAGTGAATCGCATGATTTCAAAGGAATCTTTTAAAACCTCTTTTCTAATGGATTCCAAAGTAAGCCAAAGCTTACGAGTAGTTTACGCTTCAAAAAATTCTTGCTACGATTTTCTGTAACCTTTATGAGTGTCTTTAGCAGAAAACTTCAACTGAGGTAAGCAATTGCGTAAACTCCTTTTTCTACTAAGTAGCCTACTGGTTTCTTTCTCTACCTGCTATGCAGAAGCAACCCCTAAAGAATCACCTAAACAAGAACTCGAAGTACAAAAAGCGGAAAAGCGCAAAAAACTTTTGATTCTATCTTGCGCAGGTGGCTATGGTCATATTACTGCCACCAATACTTTAGTTGAATTATTTAAGGACAAGTACTCTCTGCAAGTCATCTATCCAATTGATGAACTTCGGATCCTCGGCGTTCCCTCTGGAGAATCTCTTTACAATAAGATGATCAGCACAGGTTGGATACGAACAGTAAATTTTGTCTCACGCTACATTGCGCCTAACATTTTCTATTCAAAGAAGGAAAGAATCGAAGAAATCGTTCAAAATCATATTGAAAGAGAAAACCCGGACCTTATCGTTTCGGTCATTCCCTTCATTAACTATCCTGCAAGTGAAGCCGCTCGTAAAAGAGCGGTCCCGTATCTTTTAATCACAACAGATAACGACCTTAATAATTGGGTACATGATTTAGAGTACATTACGCATCCAAATTTTGAAGTGACAATAGGTGCAGACCTCCCCTCTTCTCGAGACCTTCTCCAAGATCATAACATTTCAGATGAAAAAATTAAGACAATAGGCCTTCCTCTGCGCTCAAGCTTTACTAAAAGCAAAAATCTCGCAGAACTTCAAAATGTCTATGGTATTTCAAGCGATAAACCAGTCGTTCTCATCATGATGGGAGGAGCAGGTTCTAAGCAAGCGTACAAGTATACAAAAATGCTTAGCCAAATGGACCTTTCTATCCAATTAATTGCAATTGCTGGAAAAAATAAAGATCTCTATAACCAAATGAAAAAGTTAAAACCACACGTGTCCAACTCTCTTCTTGTTTTATCTTTTACGGAAAACATAGCCGACGTCATGGCTCTATCCGATGTGCTCATAACAAAGCCGGGGCCTGGCACCATCAACGAAGCCATATCTATGAAGCTTCCCGTTCTTCTTGATACAAGCTCTACCCCTCTTTTTTGGGAAAAAGTCAACAGTGAGCTTGTGAAGCAATACAGAATTGGTGAGGTAATCTCAAAAAAAAGAAAACTCCCAAGATTATTAGAAAAGTATCTATTTGATGGCGAGTTTCGTGAAGAAATCGCCATCTCCTTTAATCATATCCCTGAAAATTCTTTTGAAAAGGATATTGAGCCAATTATAGAAAACTTGATCGAAGGCTCTTCTCTTGTTCAGAACGTTCTAAAGCAAGCTCGATCAAACGATCTAACAGCTCAGAATAATTAAGTCCTGAAGCTTTCCAAAGAGTTGGGTATGTGCTCAAGCTTGTAAATCCAGGAATTGTATTGATCTCATTGACGAGTATTTCTCCATTTGGCTTAAAGAAGAAGTCAACTCTTGCCATCCCTTCTGCGCATAGCGTTTTATAAGTCTTTAATGCGACTTCTTGGAACCTAGGCACATCTTTTTCCGAAACTTTTGCAGGAGCTTCAAAAATAAGGCCTCCTGGCAAATATTTTGCTTCATAATCGAAAAAGTCGTTTGTATGAATAACCTCGCCTGGAAGAGAAACGATCGGGTAGTCATTTCCAAGAACCGCACATTCGATTTCCCTGCCTTCAATCCCCTCTTCGAATATAATCTTATTGTCGTAAGAAAAAGCTTCTAAAACCTTTTCCATAAATCCTTCGCTGCTTCGAATTTTAGAAATCCCAACAGAAGATCCGCCGTTAGCAGGTTTTATGAAAAAAGGAAGGCCTAGTTCATTTTTAATGTTCTCGAAGCTGATCTGGGAAAGTGCCGATCTTTTGTAAGTCATAAATTTTGCGGCAGGAATACCCGCATCTCGAAGAAGTCTTTTCATGACATCTTTGTCCATATTGATCGCAGATCCTAGTACGCTTGCGCCTACAAAGGGAATATCGGCCAATTTTAGAATACCTTGCACAGTCCCATCTTCTCCATTAGTACCATGGAGTACGGGAAAGACTACGTCCAGCTTTTGTAGTAGAGGTTTGCCAGAGAGACTCAAAAGTTGTTTATCTTCTTTTCTAAGAGTGAGTGCAACGGACGTTGTCGGCGGCGCTAAGCAAACCTGCTTTGGATTATCCGCATTAAGAAGAAATACTGCCTCATCATGTAAATGCCACTGTCCTTGCTTGTCTATGCCAATGAGATGGATGTCATACTTATTCCGATCTAGCCCTCCAATGACATTTTTTGCAGAAAGGAGAGAAACTTCGTGCTCAGAAGATTTTCCTCCGAATAAGACTCCAATATTGATTTTTTTACCCATAACGCGCCCGTTGGTAGAAAAGATTTGAGATGTTGCTGTTAATTACACTGTTGTACGATAATCATTTCATTAATTTTACGAAAAACTTTTTTTACTATTTCGATGAAAGACAAAAAAAAACTATCCTTTTTCTTTATCGGCCTGGCCCTGTTTTCCATGTTTTTTGGAGCAGGAAACCTCATTTTTCCTCTATTTATTGGAAAGGTCGCTAAAAACCTATGCCCTTTTTCGATCTTGGGTTTTTTGATTACAGGCGTCTTACTTCCCTTTTTGGGAATCATCGGCATGGTAATCTTTAAGGGAGACTACAAGAAATTTTTTAGTACTATAGGAGAAAAGCCTGGTTTCCTTTTATCTGCAGCTCTTCTTAGCGTCTGGATCCCATTAGGATCAGCGCCTCGCTGTATCACGCTTGCGTTTGCCAGCATAAATTCCTATATTCCAGTCCCCTCTTTACTAATATTTAGCCTTTTTTATTGTGCTTTGCTCTTTTTTGTAGTCTATAAGAAAAGCCGCATGTTGGATATTTTGGGGTATGTTCTCACTCCCGTCTTACTGACATGTCTAGGCATTGTTATTTTCAAAGGAAGCTTCTCAGGAATTACATTCCCTACAGCTTCAGGGATTTCTTCTCTCCAAGTTTTTTTACAAGGAGTCAAAGAAGGGTATAATACGATGGACCTTATCGCAGCTTTCTTCTTCTCTGCATCGATCATAGGGATCATCAAAGCATCGAGTGGTGATGAAAAATCAGCTCTTACAAAAGCTGTGAAAGCCTCTATTATTGGAGTTGCAACCTTAGGAATTGTTTACATCGGTCTAATTACTGTAGCTGCAAGTCATGCTGGAATTTTAGAGAATATTCCGAAGGATCAGCTGATGATGGAAGTTGCAAAAAATTTACTTGGCGCGAAGGTAAGCATTATTGCAGCTATTGCGATCATTCTCGCTTGCTTTACCACTTCAGTCGCTCTCGTTGTTGTCTACGCAGATTTTATTCAAAACCTTCTACCTGCTAAAAAAAGAAGCGCATCTCTAGCTCTCGTGATCACCATGGGCATCACTTTTCTTATGTCGCTTCTAGGACTGGAAGGAATTACAGCTTTTACAGAACCTCTCCTTCAAATTTTCTATCCTATGTTGCTTGGGCTCCTTCTTTGGAATATTGGCAAACATCTTATTAAGAAGCCTGCTATACTTACGAAAAAAGTGGAAAGCCAGACATAAGGATAGCTTTCCTCTCAGACCTGCATTGTTTTTCCTTGGTTTCAAGATTACAAAAACTTATCGTATAGAAATCGCATTCTTGCATAAAACTATATGAAATTATCGCAAAAAACTATTTCCTTACTGCTTGTCCTGCTCGTAGCATTTATAGACTACATGGGCATTGGCCTTGTTTATCCGACGTTTTCTTCCATGATATTTCATACTGATTTTGAGCTTCTCCCTTTGGACACTTCAACATCAATCCGCGGTTTATATCTAGGCTTTCTTCTTGCAGCTATGCCCACGCTGCAATTTTTTAGCGCTCCTTTTTTAGGACTCTTATCGGATCAAAAAGGACGTAAAAAGATTTTACTCTTAAGTCTTACCATAGGAGTTTTGGGTTATGGGCTTTGCTTTGTAAGTGTTTTACTTAAGAACGTTTTCGCGCTGATCCTCTCTCGAGTTGTTGTAGGTGTTTCTGCAGGAAGTGTAGCGATCGTCGCAGCAGCTATCGCAGATCTTAGCAACACAGAATCTAAAGGAAAAAATTTTGGTTTCTATGGTATGGCTTGCGGTGTTGGTTTTATGGCGGGGCCTCCTATTGGAGGAATACTTTCAGAATGTAATTTTTTTGGGATGGTTGGATATGCTACCCCCTTTTTATTTGCGGGAGTTCTCACTCTTTTAAATCTCGTTCTTGTAGCCTTTTGGTTTCATGAAACTCTTTTCCTTTTGGTCAAAAAAAAGCTCAATCTTAGTACAGGCATCCAAAATATCAAAAAAGCCTTCCAATTAAAGGATCTGAGTGTTGTGATTTTGTGCGTCTTCATCTTTAGCTTTGGCTGGTCATTTTTTTATGAATTTGCACCCGTTACTTGGATTGCCTCATATAATATCTCTCCCACTGCCTTGGGGCTGCTTTATACTTTTGCAGCGGGATTCTATGCCCTCAGTTCAGGCTTGCTCATTCGCTATTTTATAAAAAAATTCAAAGACCAGGTTCTGCTTTTTTACTGCCTCCTCTTTTCTGGACTGTATATTTTACTTCTTCTTTTGCAATTAAGCTATTTCTGGCTTTGGTTTTATTTGCCTCTTTTGCAATTTTTTGTTTCGATTCTTTTCCCCCTTTCCACAACCATTGTTTCCAATGCGACAGACGAAAAATCGCAAGGAGAGATGTTAGGAATTTTGCAGTCGGTCCAGTCAGCAGCCTATTCACTCAGCCCCCTAACATCTGGATCCCTGCTTGGTCTTACTGTGAATATGCCTATTATTGTGTCTGGATTTTCAATGCTTTTCGGAGCCGTCATAATAGGATTTTTTTTAAGGAAAATGGTTTTTACCAGCAAGATTTTCAAGCCAAAACACAAATTACTGCCCTAATTAATACAATTATTTGCCAATTCATTTTCATATCTTTCATATAATTTTTTTATGCCGCTCTATATTGGCAATGTAGCACTTGCCAAAGAAAGCTCTTTTATGCAAAATGCCAGATTCATACTCAAACATCTCTAAAGAAACGAAAAGGTCTTTTCATGCGTCGTTCTATTTGTCAATGTGAGCCTAACTATGCACTAGCGGGACAAGTATCTACTTGGAAGTTTTCCTATACAACTTCAACTAGCCTTCCAAAAGGAACACGTCTAAAATTTGACCTGCTCAGTAAAGGCTCGGCAATTGATTGGCAAACTCCGGAAGTGAACGTCAAAGAAAAAGTAAATGTGGTTTGGGCTGAACTACCAGGAAGTAAAACCATCACAGCCACTTATTCCCAAGATGATGTCACCTTATCAGACTGTTTTGAATTCCTCCTTACCTCAGATGTAAAAGCTGGGGAAACCATCTCCATTTTCTTAGGAACACCCGATAAAAACAAAGAGAATGGAAATCGCTGCCAAACTTATGTTCAGAGAAGAAAACCATTCCACCTCTATATAGACACAAAAGGAAAAGGTGATTTCCGCGATCCAGAAATTTTTACTATGGACATACGAGGTAACCACCTTCATGTCATCAAAATTGTGGCCCCGTCCCTTGTAGGAAAGAACAAACGCTTTGATGTCGTTGTCCGTTTTGAGGATGAATTTGGAAATCTTACTTCACTTGCACCTGAAGGCACATTAATAGAGCTTAGCTACGAAAATTTACGAGAAAACTTAACCTGGAAACTGTTTGTACCTGAGACCGGTTTTATCAATTTGCCTAATCTTTATTTCAACGAAGTCGGCTTATATAAAATCCAGCTCCTGAATGCTAAAACAGGAGAAAAATTCTATTCTTCCCCAATCCGATGCTTTGCTGATCAAGATGTTGGAATTTATTGGGGCTTATTCCATGGGGAGTCTGAAAAATTTGATTCCGGTGAAAATGTTGAAGCTTGCCTGCGCTATTTTAGAGATGAGAAAGCGTTAAACTTCTTTGCGAGCTCTAATTTTGAAAGCGCAGAAGAAACCTCAAATGATGAATGGAAGCTCATATCACAGCATATTGCTGAATTTAATGAAGAACACCGTTTTACGACTTTTTTAGGAGTACAATGGTTCGGAGACACACCAGAAGAAGGTCTCAAGCAACTTGTTTTCACTAAAGATAACAGACCTATTCTACGAAAAAAAGATGCGAAGTCTAACAACCTGAAAAAAATCTATAAAAGTTATTCTTCAAAAGAGCTTTTTGCTATATGCAGTTTTACTATGGGCAAAGGCCTGCACACAAATTTTGATGATTTTACCCCTGAGTTTGAAAAACTAGTTGAAATCTATAATGCATGGGGATCGTCAGAGTGCAAAGCGAAAGAGGGCAACCCAAGACCTATTTGTATCGACGGAGATACCGGTGTAGAAGAAACAGATGTTGGTTCCGTGCGTAAAGCTTTAGAGAAGAATTGCCGATTTGGCTTTGTAGCCGGCGGACTCGATGACCGCGGTGTCTTCAATGATTTTTTTGAAAGTGACCAAGTTCAGTATTCACCAGGCCTTACTGCGATTTTAGCAACTGATCACACAAGAGAGGCACTTGTCCAAGCTTTGGCAAATCGAAGCTGCTATGCAACTACCGGTGAGAGGATTGTTGTAGGATTTGCAATTGCTGGCGCTAAAATGGGATCCGAGCTTTCAACAAAGGTCAAACCAGGCCTCACCTTCAACAGATACATCACAGGGTATGTCTCAGGAACTGCTCCTATTAAGGAAATATCCATTATCAGAAATGGAACTGTCTTTCATACCTTCCAACCGAAAGTAGCTTCATTTGACTTTGCCATCGATGATAGCGAGAATCTCTCCAAAGTTTGCTTCCCTGCAAAAGAGGAAAAGCCTCCCTTTGTATATTACTATCTCCGAGTGATTCAGGAAGATGGGCATATTGCATGGGGCTCCCCTATCTGGATTGACTATTTCGTAACGGATGCAACAAATACTGCGAAAAAAGTGAGAAAAAAAACAGGCTAAAGCATGCATGTCATCCTTGGCTCTGCATCTCCAAGACGCAGGGAAATATTGCAGTATTTTTCTCTTCCCTTTGAGCAAATACCCTCTCATTATGATGAGGAGCAAATTCCTTTTTTAGGTGATCCGATTGCGTACGTCAAAACCCTTTCTGAAGAAAAGGGAAAATGGCTTTCTCAAAAACATCCAAATTCTGTAGTTTTAACCGCAGACACAGTTGTCTACGCAAACCAAAAAGTCTATAACAAGCCTAAAGATTCTGCGGAAGCATTTCAGTTTTTACAAGAATTTTCCGGAAATTGGAATGAGATTTATACAGCGGTCAGCGTAAGAAAAGGCAATCAATTTTTCACAGAAGTAGAAGTGACAAGGCTTCTTTTTCATACCCTTTCCAAAGAGCAAATGCAAAAATATCACTCCCATTTTTATTTTGCTGACAAATCAGGTGGTTTTGCAGTAGAAAAAAGTGGAAGCATCCTACTTCAAAGGATAGAGGGCTGTTTTTATAATATTTTAGGGCTTCCTATCAATGCCATGCGCACTGTATTTCTAAAAGTTGGCATTGACCTTTGGGACTTTTTGAAAAGTGAGAATGAATTATAATGCGTTTTCTTTTGTTATTCCCTCTTCTTATCTCTCAGGTTGCTCTCCTTTCTGAGGAAACATCCGAATCACATAGAAACCATATCGTTTACTTGCTCAGGTCCCAAGAATTGTCCTCATCGATCGATTCCTACTATAAACACAAAAACAAGATCGGAAAACATGACTTTGAAGTTTTAGAGCAGATGGCCGTCAACCTTCTTGAAGAGGGCGCCAGAAGCGATGATTACGAAAAGCAGCTCCTTAGTATTTTTGGAACTAACTTGGCAAGTCTTTCTACTTCGATAGAAATTTTAGAATCGGGTATTACAAGTCAGTACCCTCAAACCCAAGTCGCAGCAGTCCAAGCCATCGGCAGCATGCAAGATGACAGGTGCGACGAGCTTTTGATCAAAGCTATGTCCTCTCCCTTTTTCCCTGTCAGAATGGAAGCTGGTTATTTCCTTTCCATGCGAAAACATCGTAGCGCAGTAGGACAGATGGAATCGCTCATGCATAAAATCCCCCACCCCTACCATGTAATATTTCCTGAATTCTTTGCTCTGATTGGAACCTCGGATGCCATCACCGTCCTTAAACATATGCTAGAGGATAAAGACGCAAATATACGTGTAGAATCCATTTTAAGCGCTGCAAGGCATCACCGAGATGATCTACTGCCTGTACTACGTGCCCATGCATCTCATGCAAATATTGCAGAACAAGAAGCATGCGCTGCAGCCTTAGGCTACTTTAAAGATACTCCCTCTTTAGTAAAGCTGCAAAAGCTTTCAAACGGGCCAGCTAAAAATGTGAAACTAGCAGCATTGCGCTCTTTATATGCGATGGGTGATCAAACTGCTAAAGATAGGATCTGCGAAATTGCGAAAGAAGGCGACCTATTTGCTATTTCTGCTTTAGGAGAGATTCCAGGTTCAGAAGATCTACTCTATGAACTTACGCAAAATAACTGTCAGCATACAAGACTTAATGCCACGATTGCTCTCTTACAAAGAAAAGATCCGAGATGTCTTCGCCTTCTCCCTGAAATTCTATTCAAAGATTCCAGAGATTTAGGGTTTCAGCCGCACCTTTCCTTAGGAAGGTCATTCATTTCTTGGAAAGTTGTGGGATCCGCAGAGCAACATCAGCAACATAGCCCGCAAGATTTAGAAGCAATGACTTTGGCTTTCCGAGAGCATGTTCTGCGAGAATGTCTAGAGCTACCGGAAAAAGCTTTCTTAGATATAGCGAAGATCATTTTCACCTATGGACAAAATGATCTAGTCCCACTCCTTATCGCTTTATTAGAAAATTTGCAGACAGAAGGTGCGATAACACTTCTAGAAGGACAATCCCAAAAGGCAGGAGCTCCCTTTATAAGAGCCTATTGCAATTTGGCCCTTTTTAGACTCGGCAAAGGGGTCGCTTACGAAAATCTTGTGAAAACCTGGGTTTCTGAGAGAAAAAATCATGAAATGATCAGGTTCCGCCCTATCGTAACTCATAGTATGCGTATACCTGACTCTCGTTATGAGCTGACAGCAGAAGAAAGCTCTCGACTTTTAGTGGATTCGTATCAAGCTTTAGCTGATAAACATGAAGAGAATTGCATTGATGCACTTCTTGAAATGATCAAAACCGGACATCCGAAAAACCGTTATGTTCTAGCAGGGCTTCTCATCCGGGCAATTCAATAAGATGATAATTCGGGAAATTGAGACTTAAATTGAATTGTCTGCCTCTCAATAGGACCGACGCTATAAAACTTTCTCATACGTTCGTGTGCTGTTTCGTGAGCCTCACACAATAATGCATGTTGATTCTCTCCACAGGCATCTTCATCTAAATCATCAAACTCAATAATTGGAACATCTTCACTATCTACATAGGTTGTGACTCGTAGGCTAGTAAACTCGATTCCATCTGTATCCATCTCTTTACTTATATGATAAGTAAGAACTCCATCGTTTGCTGAGAAAGTTCCTAAAATAGGCGTATCTGATGCTTCACTTCTCGCCCATGTTTCATAAAAAAATCCATCATCATTAGCAAATTTGACCTTATGCCCTCTGTAGATGATATCAGATAAAGAAGAGGCTATTTCCTCATAACCTAGTAAATCAAAAAGTATGGAACTTTTACTTCCTCGGATGTCCCCTACTTTAAGAGTTGAAATGACGTGATTTTCTAACGACTCTTTAAGAGGAGCAAAGTCTCTTGCTACAGAACCTACGGCTCCTACGCTTTCATCGGTCGAACTAGAAGAGCTAAGAACGCTACTTGTTTTCAGTTTTTCGAGAGCTTCTTTCATTCTTATATCAGTGTCTGAGACAGGTTTTCCAAAGAGCAGGTCTCTTAGATAGGTAAAAGGCGTATAAAGCATCGAAAGAACAAAATGAGCGCATTTAGAGCAGGTGCTTTTAATTGAAGAGGAAGAAGATGCTGAAGAAATGGATTCATCCGATATGCTTCTTGTCTCTAGACCTGTACCAGTCGTATATTCCCAAGATCCTTGTCCTAAGTTGCTTACATCCGAGTCTCTAGGGGATGGAGGAGGTGTTAGAATGCCATTGAAGCTTGAATCTAGTGGTCTATTTGGAGTCATATCCTTAATACAATTATAAATTTTATAATATAATTATAATACTAATTACTCATAAATTCAATATTTTACTTAAATCAAATAACTTAAAACTAAATAATTATTACAAATAAACGAATACAACTTATCTCATTGATTTTATGTAACTTATGAATTTGAATTCAGAATGAGTTTAAGGATGGCTAATCAGCATATTCATTAAAACGGGGTTATGGTAAAAATAAGCCTCACAAATTAAGCGTGAGAAACCATGCCAGCTATACCTAGCCTAAACGCAGGATCTGCTCAGACGGGGAGCTCCTCATCTTCTTCTGTTTCTACGGGCAGCCTTTCTGAAAGAAGAGTCGAAGTACTAGATCCAAAAGATGGATCATCCAAAGGCTTTGATACAGGCTACTGCGTCCTCAAAGTGGTATATTATACTCTCAAGTTTTTTGCTGTTTTGCTCTACATCCCGCTTAAAGCTCTTACCCTTATTCCGAATACCCTCTCCTACCTTTATAACAAAAACCTAAACCATGATATCTATGCAGCAAGGCTAGAAGCGCTTAAGAAGGGCCTTACAGTCGACGTAGACTATAGAAAAATCTTATCTCCCGGTCCTGGATTGGAAACCCAACGAGAGCTTTGTAAGACGCAAATCCAAAGTAAAAACGGACAAATAGCAGTCGAAACAATTACCAATTTTGTAGATAGGGCTGCAGCAATTATGAGGATGATTGACTCTGGCTCTGATCCGGATGCAATCCGTGAAAAGATAACCCTAGCCATGTCAACCGACGTATATCAAGTACTAAAAAACGAAGAAGAAAACCCAGTTGTAACATTTTTACAAATCCTATCTGTCATGGACCTTTCTACAGATGGAGAAAAAGCTTTTAAAAGATATGGAGAAAAAGTTCTAGGAGAACTTAACCAAGACACCTTCACTTGGGGAGAGCTAGCCACGCAGATGGATAGGCATATAAACGTCACTTTTGCCTACCAAAGAAACTCCTGGTACACGACCTTGTTCTGGATGATGGCCAATCCAATAGAGGCTGTAGAATCAAAAGAAGCAGATTGGTTCCCCCTGGAATTTAACGGGCACAAAGGCAATCCCAATCTTAGAGGAGAAGATTTTCGTATTAGCGTAGACGGCAAACCAAAGACGATGCGATTCTACTATGGACCCGGTCCAACTGGCGACCATCTTTATCATGATGGCGTGCTTGTCTATATGGACAAACTAAATAAGAAAGGTGTCAAAGTCCATGAACTGAGACAAAACTATCAGAATATGGAAAAATATTCCGAGGCAGTTCGCATCCGCGAAATGGCCAAATATGAAAGAGAACATCCTGATTCGATGAGACTTCTTTCCCTTAGTTTTGATACGGATGCGATGAAAATGACTACACCCTTCATGAAGTTTTCGTCCCCTCAAGAGTTTCTCCTTCTTTATGCCAAATACGTCATGGCAAAAGAGGGAATTCAGGATACTTCTGCAAGTATCGAAAAAATTGAGCCCATCTCTCATAGAAGCATCGAGACCCAAGATGATAATGGGGTTTTTGCTCAAGAGAGAACCATTTCCGATATGCAATTCAAAAATGCCTTCTTCTGTGCTGAGCAGGTTTTTACAACACTTACAGCAGATGGCACTATAGGCAAAGTCCATTGGGACGATTTGATGCGAACAGAAAAGGGACAAAAGAGAGTAGGCCGGGTGATGCAGCTTGCTACGCAAGGGATCATTTCACTCGGAGCTCTTTGCAAATCCTTTCAAGATATAGAAAGTATGTTAGACGGACAATTAGATGAAGATCTATCTGCTGCAAGGGTCAGCGGCGCCTGCAAACAAGATATTGACAGGGCCATTGTTCAGAATATCACTGTAAGGCTCTTTTTCCGTCTTCTTACGAATGATGGGCCACTTATGAAAGATGAAATCTATTCGATTGCCGGAGCGGTAATCGGCAGAGCAGAAATTGTAGAAGGCAGGCTCATCCAATGGAGCCGTTATGAAATTCTCAGCGATCTTTTGCATTTTGTAGGCGATCAAAAATCCGTTCAAACTCTGAGTTTAGAGCTTAGAAAATTTGCCCATGTTACAGATGGCAATATAACTGTTGCGTAGCTGCAAAAAAACGTATATATCAAAAGTAATAACTAGGTTGTACGTATCTATCTAACGCAGGTGTCCTCATGGCTACAAAAAGACATTTTCTCCCCATTCTCCTATCACTCTTTGCAATCGGTGTAAGCTGCAGAGCATACCCAGCCCAAGAATTGTCAGATGAAGAGACCTTTCAGATCGGGGTTGAAACATACATATTTGGCTATCCACTTGTCCTTATGAATGAGACTAAACAAGTGATGACCCATACGAACCTGCTTTTTTCTGGTCCTTTCGCCCCAGTAAATCAACTCGCACATACAAAAGAGTTTTTAACTCCAAGCTTTGATACGATTGTAAGCCCTAATGTCGATACTTTATATACATCCGGATGGCTCGATCTTACAAATGGGCCTATGGTTTTACACCTTCCTGATACGCAAGATCGTTATTATGTATTTGAGATGCTAGATGTTTGGACAAATGTCTTTTCCTCTATAGGAAAGAGGACAACAGGTACGAAAGCTGAAGACTTTGTCATTACTGGACCTAATTGGAAAGGTGTCCTTTCTCAAGGTGCGCAAGAAATTAAATCCCCGACCAATACAGTTTGGATCATAGGACGATTTTTTTGTCAGGGCTCTCACGAGTACAAAATCGTGAATGAACTGCAAAGCAAATGCTCACTACTAACATTAGAAGAATTTACAAAGAAAAACGCCGTAGCCTTAAAAACCGCTTTAGACATGAAAGATCTAAGAGCGTCTCCCAAACTGGAAGTCGATACTATGAACGCAGAGGTATTTTTCCAGACATTTGCAAAGCTGCTTCAAACGAATCCCCCTGCTCCAGCAGATAAAAACATGATGGAAATAATGTCGCGAATCGATATCTCACCTGGAAAAGAATTCAAAATGAAAAAATTAGATTCTTCTATGCAAGACGAACTCACCCTTTCACTCAAGGCTGCCAGAGAAAAAATTAACGAAAAAGTAAAAAGCTTAGGGAAGGTGATCAATGGTTGGGAGATCAATCTAAAATCGATAGGAAATTATGGAACCGACTATCTACTTAGAGCTGCCGTAGCCCAAATGGGTCTTGGAGTGAATCAACCAGAGGATGCCATTTACTATTATGCCGAAGTGGATGATGCCGGTAAACCCTTGCGAGGTGATCATCTATACATTATCCATTTTGAGAAAGGACAAACTCCGCCTGTAAACGCCTTTTGGTCTGTTACTATGTATAACGAGCAACATTATTTAGTGAAAAATTCGATTGACCGTTATGCCATCCATTTTTATGACAACCTTCAATTCAATCCGGATGGAACTTTGGACATTTACGTCCAATACCATGAACCTAAAGAAATGAGATCGAATTGGCTTCCTGCGCCAAAAGAAAATTTTAACTTGATGCTTAGGTTATACTGGCCCAAAGCAGAAGCGCTGAACGGCACATGGAAACCACCTACTGTCTCACATGCAAAACATTGACGATAGGCGGCGCAACTCCAGCGTGTAGCTTTGACTTCTTGTAGAATAAAAATGATTTCGCTATCCTCACTTGCTAAAACCCATACTCAATCTGTAAAAGACTCATTTTGTGATGCCTATCCCAAAAAAATTTCTTTTTTCCCTCCTTTTTTTCACTTCTCTGTCTTCTTTAGGCATTTCACAAGAATTTACAAATCCAGAACTGCAAGTAAATCTCAAAGATCCAGAATTTTCTCATGGCGTTGTCTCCACTGATAAAGGTGGGATCGTTTCCATGGGAAATTTACGCATTCAAGCCCAAAAGATTGAGTACATCGACAAAATTGAAAATGGCACTCACATACAAAAAGTCGTGGCTGAAGGGAATCTTCTTCTCGAATATGAGAAGCAATTCTTTGTGGGTTCAAAACTTGAATATGACCTTACAACAAAAAAAGGGACTATATGGGATGGAAAGACGTTTACCGGGGTTTGGTTTTTAGGAGGAGATAAGATCGACATTGAAGAAGATGGCACGATCTACATCCATAATGCGTATATAACAACTTCCGAGAACCAAGAAAAGACCTGGAACATCGACGCAAGCCGTATTAAAGTGTCCCCCTCCCAAATCCTGACAGCAGAAGATATCAAAATCCGTTTTGTAAAAATTCCCTTATTTTGGTTCCCTTCTTTTAAAACCAACCTAAAGATGTTTTCTAGCTCTCCAGTACGGTACAAGGTTGTTTGGGATAAAGGGCTTAATGCTAAATTAAGTGCTAGGTACCGAGTCTTTGCATCAGAATATTCCGATGTCTATGCAAGGCTGGATTATCGAATTAACAGAGGCTTTGGAGGGGCAATAGAATCTGAGTACTACTCAGATGATGGTAGGTCCTCTTTTCTAACAAAAAACTATGTAGCACAACCTCGGAATAAAGTCGTTCCCGATGAAGATGAAGTTCAAGGGGAAACCAATAAAAAAAGATATCATTATCGCTTTCAAGGGATGTTCCATTCACAAAGCCAAAACGAAAAAACTGTTGCAGATTTGACATGGGATAAGCTCTCCGATAATAAACTACCTGGAGACTTCAAAAATGACGATTTTGAGATCAACACCCAAAAAAGGACCCTCCTTCGCATTCAGCATGTGGAAAATATCTCCGTTTCAAGCTTTCGCATTCAGCCTAGGATAAACAGCTTTCAGAGCATAAACCAAGAGCTCCCCTTAGCTGCAGTCGGAATTCATCCACTCAGTTTAGGCTCCTCCGGAATCATTTCGCAGAATAACTTCCAGGTTGGCTATCTAGATTATGTCTTTGCAAAAGAGCTATCGCCCCAAGTCTCGAATTTTGACTCGGTAAGGCTATCTACAAGAAATGAACTCTATCGTCCGATCCCCTTAAAATATTTTACCCTCACGCCTCATGTTGGCTATGTTGGGATTTTCTATAGCAATACCCCTAAAGAAAATTCAAGATTTCCAGAAAGTCAAAATGTCCCTGCACGCAACAGTCCAACTGGGCCTTCAAGACAACAAAGCATCCTCTCCTATGGAGTGGATACCAATACAAGGTTTTTCCACACCTATAGCAAGTATAGGCACATGATTGAGCCCTATGTCTTTTTTCAAGGTCTAACTCATCCGACAGCAGGTCTTGATGATCACTATATATTTAACATTGATGATGGTTATGTGCATATTAATATGCTACGTGTTGGAGTTCGTAATTCTCTATATAAAAGAACGAATTTCACTCCAACCTTTGTCGTAGATACTTTTTCCTATGCCTTCTTCCACCAAGTTACCTACCATACTACATTCCCTAAGGCGTACACTAATTTCTCTTGGAACCTACCAAGTCTCAATTTTAAAACTGAGCTTTGCTGGAACGTGGCAGAAAATGTCTTAGACTATTCTAATTTCTTAGCAAACTGGACCGTCAATGCTCATCTAGCTCTTGGACTTGAATACCGTCACCGTAGTAAATTTGATTGGCGTAAATCAGATCGAGAAAATTTTGTGATCGACTTCGCAAGACCTTTAGAAGAGCTACTTCACTCACCTATTTCTGATGGTCGTAATACTTTTCTTGGTCGGGTCTCCGCAAGACTCTCTCCAAAATGGTCTGCATATTATGAATGCCACGTAGGTTGGGGAAGAAGACATGAACCAAACTATGATTCACAAAAAATTGAACTAGTCACAATGCTTACCACTCATTGGAAAGCTCGTGTCTGCTATGAGCATATGCCCAATGATGACCGTTTCACATGGAAAGTCTCTTTAGTTAATTAAAAACTAAAAAAATTAGTTTTTAATTTAGTCATTTCGGTTTATGCGACCAATGATCTTTTGATCTGCAGTTTTCAGAAGGAAAATTTTGACTTCGTAAAAGCTCTGTAACTTTGAGAATCGATTGCTTTCTCCCCATAAGGACCACTTGCGGATCCCTACAGCTTGCAGCCATTTCTATAATTTGTTTAGCAATTTTTTCTAAATGAGCATCCCCTTCTTCTTTTAGGGTAAGCTGAGCAGTACTAAAATTGCGATGCAGCAAAACTTTTCCCCCTTCTTCTAGAGAGGCAACTTCAAAAAGCTGTCTCGAATTTCTGCAAAAAGACTGTACTGCACAGGCTGCGCCAAAAGTAGTTTCATCACCAAAAAAGACCACTTCACTTTCCTTTGGCGGCAACTTCAAGGAAGCCTTAGGATCTGTAAGATGAGCCTCTTCTCCTATTTGAAGATCTCTTGCCCAATTAGCGCCCTGTCCATTTCCATGAAGGTGGATCAAAAATTGCGTTTTTCCACTTTTCCTATCGACAAACATAGGTGTGTACGAACGATGAGAATTCCCAATACGAACTTTCATCTTTTCGCCAGGATTCCAAATTACCTCTCTTAGCCGATCTCCCTGGAGCTCAACTATTCGAAAGCGAGGAGTAATATCTTGAACATCAGTGACAGTGAAGGGGTAGAGAACACTCTTCTCTGATGGTTTTTTTTCACCAGAAGCTTCCTGCATTCCGAAAACAGGATTTGAGTTTAGATGCCTTTCTAGGGCCTGCAATCTTTGTAATGCTGAAGACATATGGATCCCAATTTCAAAAACTAAGTAAGAAAATATAGTACGTATACTGTAAATCGCACTACTTAAATCTTACCTTGAAGACCAATAGGACTTCATCTTGCATTGGGAAGTAGGGAATCCTAAAGAGATAAGACCATTTCTGATCTTGATCATAGATTGGCTATTCCCCATGAGAACCAATTGAGGGTTTATCCCTTTACTTATTTCCTGAGAGAGAATTTTTTGCACGTCCACTAAATGACTATTTTCTTTGTTTTTCAAAACAAGCTTAGAGTTCTTCATATTTAGACGCTCTAACACTTGCTGCGCCGAAGATAGAGAGGAAACCTCGAATACGAATGTAAAACTGCCAGTATTTTTCTGCGCCGACTTCAGAGCGTAAGCAACTCCAATTGTCGTCTCATCACCAAAAAATATGCATCCCTCTTCGCTGGGAGTAAAGCTAAGAGATTTTCTAGACTCAGAAAGATAACAGGCATCTCCTATTTTTAGATTACTTGCCCAATTTGAACCGGGCCCCTTATGGTGGAGATAAATCACAAATTTTGCTTTCCCTTCGTCTCTATCTACTAAAAGAGGAGTATAGGACCTTTCCCTTCTTTTTCCGATGCGGATCTTCATTTTTTCGCCCGGATTCCAACTCACTTTTTTAAGAGCTTCTCCATGCATTTCAACTACACAAAAATCCTCTCCTATGTTTTCTACTGCGCTTACCGAAACAGGATAAAAAAATCCCCTTCCAAGTAGAGCCATTATCATTTTTTTAACGAAAAACATCAAAATGCCCCTATTTTGTGATTGAAGAGAATCTAGTATACCAATTTTAGATTGAAAATCGAGAGAGAAGTAATTTACAGGTAAGTCACTTACTTCTTTTTTGACTGAAGATACTTTTTCTTGAGAGCTGCAAGCTCCCCTTCTATTTTGTGCTTTGATTTTTCATCGGTACGATCAATATGCAAGACACCATTGAGGTGATCATTTTCATGCATCAAAACTCTTGCATTGTGTCCCTCGTCCTCTTCGACAAATTTTTTTCCAAATAGATCCGTGGCTTCTATAATAATGCTATGAGGCCTTGTTACAGGAACCCCTGAAATACCAGGCAAAGAAAGACATTTCTCAGGAAAAACCCACAATTGATCTGAAGGTGTGTGAAGTACGGGATTGATATATACCCTAGGCTCAGATACACCCCAGCTTCCATCTGGTCTATCGATGTATTTACGTAAAACGAACATGCGAATGTCATGCCCTACTTGCGGGGCTGCAAGTCCTATCCCATTTTTCTTATCAATTGTTTCGATCATATGGAGAGCAAGTTGCTTAATCTCCTCTGTGATCTCTTCAATAGGTCTGCATTTTTTTCGAAGGATAGGATCGCCAAAGAGTACTATATCCAAAATCATTTTATTCTCTTCTTACTGAGCCTGTTCGATTGTAATCGCAGGAGCTTGAGGAGTTTTTGCAATCGCCCCAGACCAGAAAGAAAGGATCACACATGCGCTAATGAAAATAACTGCAGCCCACGCTGTAAATTTCTTTAATACATCTGCTGTAGAGGTTCCAAAAAGAGAATCTCCTGGATCTCCCCCAAAAGAAGCTCCAAGTCCCATGCTTTTGCTTTCTTGAATTAGAATAGAAAAACAAAGGATGACACAGAGTAATAAGAATAAGAAAATCGCGGTATAGTAAATAAAAGACATAAATGATTCCTACTCAAGGATTGATGATACGAGCAAAAAGCTCTGGCTTTAAAGAAGCTCCTCCAACAAGGGCTCCATCGATATTCGGTTTTTGCAACAGAGCTGAAATCGTCTCAGGTGTAACAGATCCCCCGTAAATGATCTGCATTTGCTGAGAAATATCTGCGCCCCATTTTTTTGCAATAAATTCTCTGCAAATGACATGAGCGTCTTCCGCCATTTCAGGAGAAGCCGTTTTTCCGGTGCCGATTGCCCAAATAGGCTCATACGCGATGATGATTGAACTTGCCTGCTTTGGAGATAATTCAAATAAACACTCTTGCAGCTGCTTTGTTAACACTTTTTCTGTACGATTTTCCTCTCTCTCCTCTTGCGATTCACCAATGCAAAGGACTACAGTAAGCCCATGTTCTAGAGATATTTTGATTTTACGAGAAAGGAGCGCGTTCGTCTCATGAAAATACTTTCTTCTTTCTGAGTGGCCGATAAGAACAAACTCTGTTCCCACATCTTTTAACATAAGCGCCGAGGTCTCGCCTGTAAAAGCGCCTTCTGCAGCTTCCCATACATTCTGTGCTCCAAGGAGAATTCCCGCTTCTTTTGCGAGATCTGATACAGCATATAGGGCTGTAAAAGGAATGGCTAATCCTACTTTTGCTGTAGATTTTTTTACATGGGGAGCAAACTGGGAAATAAATTCTTTTGCATCCTTCACAGTCTTATGCATTTTCCAGTTGCCGATAATCGTAGTGGGCCTTTTCATAAATGGATCTTTGTAATTTATTATCAAGATGGTAGCATCATAATCAAGCAATTGATCATTTGCAAGATTTTTTCACGTATTTATGAACGAAACTCTTACTGTCACCGAGCTTACCTACGCTATCAAGAAACAATTAGAATCTAACTTTGGATTTGTTTCTGTCCGAGGTGAAATCAGCAATTGCAAAGAACAGGCCTCAGGTCATATTTATTTTACCCTCAAAGATTTGGATTCTCAAATCTCCGCTGTATTATTCAAGGGAAATGCGCGTCTGCTTAGTAGGCTTCCTAAATCTGGGGACCAAGTAACACTGCAGGGGGAAATCACCGTCTATCCCCCGAAAGGTGGTTACCAAATCCTGGTAAGAAGTATGCAGTACTCAGGCGTTGGGGACCTACTTCTCAAATTACATGAATTAAAAAATAAATTACAAAACCTCGGATGGTTTGATGCCCAGCTTAAAAAACCTCTCCCTACTTTTCCAAAAACAATCGGGGTGATCACAAGCTCTACAGGCTCCGTCATTCAAGATATTATCCATATCCTCTCCCGCAGATTTTCTGGGTTTCATTTAGTTCTTAATCCGGTAAAAGTGCAAGGGGAAGGAGCGAGTAAAGAGATTGCAGAGGCAATTAAGCAAATGAACACCCACGCTCTTGCCGATGTCATTATTGTAGGAAGAGGCGGAGGAAGCTTAGAAGATTTATGGGCTTTTAACGAAGAAATCGTGGCGAAAGCAATTTTTGAGTCTACAATCCCCATTATCTCTGCAGTCGGCCATGAAACCGATCACTCAATTAGCGATTTAGTAGCCGATATTAGAGCTCCAACCCCATCGGCCGCTGCAGAAATTGTCACGCAAGAGAAAAATCTTCTCAGCAAAAACCTAAAAGAGATCAAAAAAAGGATCTTACAAAATATATTTTATCTCTCAGAGAGCAAACGTCATCAGCTAGCAAGCATTACTAAACAACCTTTTTTCCGCTCCCCTTACACACTTCTTGGAAAATTCTATCAGCAGATCGACGAAATTCCAGAAGAGTTAGAGAGGCTTGCTAAGCAAAATGTAGCAAACAAGAGACTTGCAATTAAAAGCCTACAAAAACAACTTGAAAGCGCAAAACCTAGCTCTCAAATTGCAGCTTTAAAGCAAAAACTTACCTTGCTACAAAAGAATATAGATGCTCGGATGCGGGGGCGCATCCAAGAAAAGAGGGCCTCTTTTGAGCCAAATGCCCTTCGAAAGAAGATACTTCTTCAAGTAGCCTATACCGTAGAAAAGAAAAAGAAGAGTTTTATCCAATTGATCTCCCATCTACGGGGAATTGATCCAAAAAATCTTTTAACTAAAGGATACTGCATCCTCTTTCCTGAAAACAGCGATTCAGTTATCCTATCAATTCAACAGATAGAGCTAGAGCAGAAGGTGCGTATCCTTTTGCATGATGGTCAAATTACAACAAAAGTACAAGATGTGAGCATATATGAAAGAAAAAACGCCTGATCTACTCTCTTTTGAAGAAGCTTACAGCCGTCTCGAGCAAATTCTGGAAAGCATGAACTCTGGAAAGCTCTCACTAGAACAATCTCTTAAACTATACGAAGAAGCAGATCTTTTGATATCCTCATGCAACAGTAAATTGCAGGAAGCGGAACAGAAAATTGAAATTCTCGTGAAAAATCGAAATGGCGACCTTTCCCTTGATGAAAATGGAAAACCTCTTACTGAAGTTTTCTCTGGTTCCCAGCCTTCTTCGACGTATAAGGAATAGCTAGATGAAAAAAACATTGCTTTCCGAAATTCACCACCCTAAAGATTTAACCTATTATTCCTTAGAACAGCTTGAAATTTTAGCAACGGAAATTCGTCAAAAAATCATCGATGTCCTCTCAATCAACGGTGGCCATCTCGGATCTAACCTAGGCATTGTCGAGATCACAATTGCGCTACATAAAGTTTTTCAATCCCCCGAAGATAAATTCATATTCGATGTGAGCCATCAATCCTATCCTCATAAACTCTTGACAGGACGAGCTGAAAAATTCGATCAAATCCGTCAATTTAAGGGATTATGCGGGTTTTGTAACCCAAAAGAATCCCCGCACGATCATTTTTATGCAGGACACGCAGGAACTGCGCTTTCTTTAGCTCTTGGTGTCGCCAAGAATAGAGACCTTTCAGGACGAAAAGAACATATCATCCCTATTCTCGGAGATGCGGCCCTCACATGTGGACTTACCTTAGAGGCATTAAACAACATTCCAAAAGACCTGAAAAGATTTATCGTTCTCTTAAACGATAATAACATGTCTATTTCCAATAACGTCGGGGCGATTACCAACATCTTGAGCAGACTTGTAAACAACCCTACATCCAATAAAATCTACTCTGGAATTGAGCAATTGCTTTCTAAAATCCCAAGTTATGGGTCAACTCTTGCTAAACATGGGCATAAGATTACCGAATCCGTAAAAAATCTAGTCAGCGCAGCTCCTTTTTTTGAGCAGTTTGGCCTTTCCTATGTCGGCCCCATTGATGGCCATGACATTAAAAAACTCATCGATGTATTAGAAGAACTCAAACACTGCCAGCAACCCACTCTTCTCCATGTCCTAACCGTGAAAGGAAAAGGGATGGAAACCGCGATTCAAAATCCAACCACCTATCATGGCTGCAAGCCTTTTGATAAAATCACAGGAAAATTCCTTGCTTCCTCTAGCAAATCAACCTTTCCTCAAATTTTTGGAAGCCATATTCTCCAGATGGCAGAAAATGATCCAAGCGTAGTAGCGATCACACCTGCTATGCCGGCTGGTTCTTGCCTTACTGAATTTATGAAGAAATTTCCAGATCGTTGTATCGATGTCGGAATTGCAGAAGGGCATTCTGTGACCTATGCCGGAGGGATTGCATACGGTAAGAAAATGAAAGTAGTCTCATCTGTTTATGCAACCTTTTTACAAAGAGCTTTCGACAATCTTTTTCAAGATGTATGTCTACAAGAATTGCCGGTGGTCTTTGCGGTAGACAGAGCTGGAATTTCCGGCCCTGATGGAAGTACGCACCATGGGATCTATGATATTGCTTTCTTAAATACAATGCCCAATATGGTCATTTGCCAACCAAGAAATGGACATGTCCTCAAAGAGCTTTTAGAAAGCGCTTTCAGCTGGAATAGACCGACCGCGATCCGCTATCCAAATCTCCCAACAGATCTCCCCCCGATTCCTATACAAAAAAGAGAGATGGGCGTAGCTGAGATCATTTGCAAAGGAAAGGATATTGCAATCATTGCCTTAGGACATATGTGCATGACGGCTTTTGAAGTGAAAAAACTTCTTCAAAAAGAAGGATTAGAGCCTACCATTGTCGATCCTGTCTTTATTAAACCTTTAGATGAAGATCTTTTCTATGAGCTTATCTCTTCACATAAATATGTTGTGACTATAGAAGAGCATTCTTTAAGCGGCGGACTTGGAATGATCTTTAATTCTTTCATCATTCGAAACGGCCTACTTGGAACACACGTACTCAATTTCGGAATTCCTGACACGTACCTTGAGCAAGGATCCAATGCGGAACTCCTTGAGCAAATAGGTCTAACCCCTGAAGCCATAGCAACGCGTATTCTTCAAACTTTTGAATCTCTCCTCAGCCCTACTGCCACGGAGCGTTTATGATTATAGCCTTATTTCCCAATATCCAGAAAAAGGACTCGAAAGAAATTGCAATCAACATACGGCAATTTTTTCAGCAAAAAGGCATCACGATCGTAGCTGAAGAAGAAGAGGCCTCTATTATTGGAGCCACTCCCCTTTCAAAAGTTAATAAATCAGAGATCCAGTTCTTAATTTCTATGGGCGGAGATGGAACGATTTTGCGTTTATTCCATGACTATCAACACCTAAAAGCTCCGATTCTTGGGATCAACTTAGGACATTTGGGATTTATGGCCGATGTCCCTGTAACAGACATCTACCCTAGTCTGCAAGATCTTCTTGATGGAAAATATGTCGTTGAAGAGCGACTTGTATTACAAGGTGAATGTGATGAAAAACAGCATTGTTTTTCTGTAAACGATATCGTTTTACATAGAGGGCACAACCCAAGGCTTGTAGAACTCGCCATCTCTGTGAATGGCTCTTATCTAAACACGTTTGAAGCTGATGGGATTATTGTCTCAACTCCAAATGGTTCTACAGCGTATTCCCTAGCAGCTGGAGGGCCTATTTTAAGCCCCTCTTTAGAAGCTGTCGTAATTACGCCGATCTGCCCTCATACGATATCAAACCGTCCTATCGTTTTGACATCAAGCCAAGAGATTCAGATCAAATACCTAAGCACATATGAACCACTAGAGGTCAGGTCAGACGGATTTCCAATGCACAACCTGCTGACAAACCAAACTCTTCGAATCACAAAAAGTTCGAAAAAATTTAAACTCGTCAACCTATTACGAAGAGATTATTTCTCTACTCTTCGCTCGAAACTAGGTTGGGCCGGTAAATTCCCTTATGGTCCTTAGGACTATTGTCCAAAGATACCAATGATTCCGATTAGGATCAGGTAGATCGCCACAACATAATTCAAAAGTTCTGGAAATATTAGGATTAATATTCCAGCAATCAATGAAACAATCGGATTAACTAAAGGATGAACTATCATCATTTTCCCTCCATAAATTAAACTAGTTTATTTAAGTTTACAGTAATAATTATTATAT
>JABEVM010000083.1 GCA_013041585.1 Chlamydiota bacterium | reverse complement strand
GTTTTATGGCAGCCGCATTAAGAGTCGCAAAAGCAGGTGTAAAATCAGATTCTTTTCCAGAGTCTAAAGACGCCGTGAATTTCAGCGACATATTTAAACCTATTACAACCTTTGTTGTTGATAAGCTAAAAACGGCTTTCAATGAAGAAAATAGAAAGAAGACAATTGGAGCCATAACTTGGGTAGCTGTTGCCATCGTTTTGGGAGTCTTTTGTCCCCCAGCTCTAGCTGCTCAAGTCCTTCTCACGGGGATTGTAGTAGTTATTAATACAAAACCTGAGGGAAAAGAAATAGTGCTTCCTGCAGGCTTTCGTAGCTAATACAAAGCTTTTACGTAAACGTAGAACAAAAGTTTGGAGGAAATTTTGATGAAGAAATCGAAAGCTATTTGTTATTTTACAAAATTACATCGCAATTGCCCCGAACTCAAAATGGCTTTCAGGCTTAAAAACAATTTATTTCATAAATACACATATATTTTAACGATAACAAAAAAAAGTGTGCTATGGCAGGAGAAGTAAGCGCACTGTATCTTATATAAGTCTAACCACAAGGAGATTCAAACCCCGGATCTCCTTGTGTCTTATTACAGCTCAATTTCTGGATACAAAGGGAAGCTAGAGAGAAGCTCTTTGACCCTTTTTTGAATTCCATGCAAAATTTCAGGGTCCACATCAGCGTGTGCTTTTTTACGATCTAGTTCAGAGAGTCCCTCTGGCACTTTCGCATTTTTAAGAAGCTTTGTCATAAGATCTGCGATCTCTTCCATTTGCGCTTCTTTCATGCCAAGAGATGTTACAGCAGGGGTTCCAATACGAACACCTGATGCATACCAAGGCCCGTTTTGATCAAATGGGATAGAGTTGCGGTTCACAGTAAAGAGAGCCTGTCTAAGTATCACCTCAGCTTGTCTTCCATTGAGCCCGAAACTTTTTGCGACATCAATCACAATCAGGTGGTTTTCTGTTCCTCCTGTTGTAATCGTAACCCCGTTTTTCATAAGACGGTCTGCTAAGGCCTTCGCATTTTTTACGATCTGATGAGCATACTCTTGGAAAGCTGGGGTGTTTGCTTCTTTAAATGCGATGGCCTTCGCTGCAATCACATGAGGGAGTGGTCCTCCTAAAACAAGAGGGCATCCCTTATCGACAACTTCTTTGTACTCATTTTTACATAAGATAAACCCGCCTCTTGGACCGCGGAGTGTTTTATGTGTCGTGGAGGTGACAATATCCGCAAATGGGATCGGGTTGTAGTCGCCTGTAAAAACTTTTCCGGCAACAAGTCCTGAAAAATGCGCCATATCAACCAAGAGAACAGCGCCTACTTGGTCTGCAATTTCACGCATAATGGCAAAGTTGATTTTACGAGGATAAGCCGAGTATCCAGCAAGAAGAACATCTGGTTTTTCTTTAAGAACTAGCTTTTGAAGCGCGTCGTAATCGATCTGCTGCGTTTTGGGATCTACATCGTAGGAGACCGCTTGAAAAAATTTTGAACTTACATTGTGTCTATAGCCATGAGTAAGATGTCCACCTGAGTTAAGAGAAAGCCCCATCAGTTTTTGGCTGAGCATAAGCTTGCGGACTCTTTCATACTCTTCAGGGGTTAAGGCATCAAGCGACTTATGGCCTAATTTTTCGAGTTCTTTGTTTTGCACACGATGGACCAAGATCGCCCAAAAGGCAACGAGGTTTGCATCAGCGCCGGAATGAGGTTGTACGTAAGCGTGGTCTGCGTGGAAGAGATTTTTTAATTCTTCTATGGCTTCATGTTCAATGGCATCGATATTTTCACAGCCTGCATAAAACCGTTTATAAGGGTAGCCTTCTGCATATTTATCAGTAAGCCAATTCCCCATAGAAAGTTGTACGGCTAAGGAAGAAAAATTTTCTGAAGCAATGAGTTTTAAATGGTTTCTTTGATCTTTGAGCTCATCCATGATTTTTTGCGCAATCATGGGATGATAATGGCCGATGTAATCGAGCGCTGCAAAATGGGCAATCGCTGCAGAATTTCTTTTCGGAGCAGGATGATTTGCTAAATATTTTTCCAGAAGTGACATGCTCTCCCTCCATTTACCCTTTTTTCGCTAGTAGATACTCCTCGTAAGGTCCTTCAAAGAAATGGACTCCATCTTCTTCAAAAGCAAGGATTTTATTCGCAACAGTTGTGATCAAAGTTCTATCGTGCGCTGCCATGACGACTGTCCCTTTAAAATCTTCCAGCGCCCATCCCAGCGCAGAAACCGCTTCCAAATCTAAGTGATTATTCGGTTCATCAAGAAGTAGAACATTGCAATTGCAAAGCATCATTCCACCGATAATCACTCGCGCGGTCTCCCCTCCGGATAGGTGAGCTACTGATTTAAAGGCGTCATCACCACCAAAGAGCATTTTTCCTAAAATACTGCGAACATCCTGATCATACACACCTTCTCTTTTATTTTTCAGCCAATCAAATATGGTAGATGAACTTTTTTTATCGATAATTTCAGAATGATTTTGCGGGAAATACCCGATTTGCACTTGATGACCAACTTCAATTTTCCCGCTATCAGGCGGTAAAACTCCTGCGAGCATTTTTAAAAGAGTCGTTTTTCCCTTTCCATTGTTTCCGATGATACAAATCTTATCACCACGAGCCACCTCAAAAGAAAGATCCTTAATGACAGGTCCTGAGTCATACGATTTACTGATATGGGAAACTTTAAAGACAATCTGACCCGATGCCTTTTCTGGAGGATAAAACCGAATATAGGGTCTTTGAATATTTGACTTTTTTAAATCTTGCGGCTGAAGACGCTCTATTTCTCGAAGACGCGATTGCACCTGGCTTGCTCTTGTTCCCGCTCCAAACCTAGCAACGAACTCTCGAAGCTGAGCCACTTTCTTCTCTTTCGATTTATTCTCCAACTCCACTTTCTCACGGGAAGATGACTTTGTGACCACCATGTCGTCATAATTTCCTGGATAAATGATCAGTGTTTCAAAGTCGATGTCTGCGATATGAGTTGTCACAGCGTTTAAAAAATGTCTATCATGGCTGACTACGATGAGAGTTCCTTTGTAATCATGAAGGAAGTTTTCAAGCCAGCTGATAGATTCGAGATCTAAGTGGTTTGTAGGTTCATCAAGCATGAGGGCTTTAGGATTTCCAAAAAGTGCTTGGCAAAGCATGACTCTAAATTGGATATCAGTTGGAATTTCTTTCATTGTCAAATTGTGCTTTTCTATAGAAATCCCCATTCCGATCAGAAGCATTTCGGCATTTGTTTCTGCCATATAGCCGTCTTCTTCTGCAATTATTTCTTCTATTTCGCCAAGCCTGATTCCAATCGCATCCGTCATCTCTGCTTCATAGAGACTGTCTCTTTCTAAAAGAGCATTCCATAGCCTCTTATTGGCCATGATCACTGTATCGACTACTCTTATATCTTTAAAATCTTCAATGTTTTGTTTTAAGAAACCGACGCGATCTGGCAGGGTCACCGAACCGGATGTAGGCTCTTCCAACTTCATCAAAATCTTTAAAAGAGTAGATTTTCCTGCGCCGTTTGGGCCCGTAAGACCATAACGACCTTCGTTGAAAGTGACCGTCACATCTTCAAAAAGGACGCGGCTACCAATTTTTTTTGAAATAGAGTTGAGAGTAATCATAATATGTTCTTAGACTGGGTAAAGAAATAGATGGTAATCTTAGCACAATCCCCTACTCAGAACAAGAACTTATGCTTTCTTTTGAAGAAAATACCCAAAAATTTTTAACCTACTTAAAGCTCACGAAAAATGCTTCCATTCACACCATCCGAAACTACGGCATCGATCTCAAGTCATTTAAAAATTATGTTTTACAAGAAGCCGGAGCGAAAGAAGAGACCCCAAAAGATTTCTCTTTAGAAACCATTGATAAGAAATTGGTTCGAAGATATTTAAGCCACCTCAACGCTGCGCAAAAAAGCAAAAAAACAATCGTGCGCCAGCTTGCGAGTTTGCGTTCCTTATTTCAGTTTCTCTCAAAAGAAAAGCTTTTAGAAATAAACCCCATGGAAGAGATCTCTTCTCCAAAACTTGAGAAGAAAATCCCAAATGTACTCTCATATGATCAAATTGAGCGCCTTTTTGCTCTTCCTGATCTAGATACCTATTTAGGATTTCGAGATCGCTGCATTATGGAAGTCTTTTATAGCTGTGGCATTCGCATTAGCGAACTGGTAGGCCTTAACCGAAGCCATTTTGATGCAGGCAATCTTTGCCTTCGAATCCTTGGAAAAGGAAAAAAAGAAAGGATCGTCCCCATCACAAAAAGTGCCGCAGGGTGGCTATCTACATATTTAACTCACCCACTACGCAATCTGGAGTCAGATATTCATAAGCCCGAGCAAGATTCTTTCGCGATTTTTTTGAATAAGTGGGGAAAGCGGATCACAACGAGGTCGGTCGATCGGAAATTTGACGAATATTTAAAGCGCAGTGGACTTTCCGGAAAGATCACACCGCATACCATTAGACACACGATCGCCACGCACTGGTTAGAAAATGGCATGGACCTGAAGACGATTCAAGTTCTTCTAGGCCACAGCTCACTGAATACAACAACGATCTATACGAAGGTTTCTACGACACTGCAAAGGGATGTCTATGAAAGGACTCATCCTTTAGAAAAGAAAAATCGGGAAAACGATAAGCCAGATTTTGGACCTTAAGAGATAGGGAATTCAGATTATGGAAAAAATGATTGAAGTTGTGCCCTATAGCCCAAACTGGCCAGAGATATTTGAAACAGAGGCAAAACTCATCAAACAGGCTCTAGGGGGCAATTGCATAGCTATTCATCATATCGGCTCAACCTCTGTACCCGGTTTATGCGCTAAACCTATCATCGATATACTTACTGTTGTAAGTGATATTCTAGAGGTTGATAATGCAACAAAAGCTATGGAAGACCTTGGATATGAAGCAAAAGGCGAATCCGGGATGGCTTTTCGGCGATTTTTTCAAAAGAGCAAAAATACCGGCTCTTACAATGTCCATGCTTATGAAAAAGATGATCCAGAAATCAGTAGATATATAAAATTTCGCGATTGGATGCGCTCTCATGATGATGACGCGCAAGCCTATTCTAAGCTCAAAGCAGAATTAGCCAAGAAATTCCCCCAAGACATTCTACAATATTGCATGGGAAAAGATGCTTTTGTGGCAACTATTGATACAAAAGACGGTTTTGAGGGGTGGCGCCTTGTGCAAGCATTAACAGATCGAGAATGGACAGCGGTGCGTAATCTTCGACGTCAATATTTCTTTAAACTCAAAACCGATCCCTTTACATGGACGTTTCAGCACAAAGACCACATCCATTTTATCTTCTATAAAAACACGGAAATAATTGGCTATGCACATCTTCAGCTTTGGCCTGAGGCTAGGGCCGCTTTAAGGATTATTGTAATTGATGAACCTTATCGCAATCGTAAATTTGGAAGCAAATTTTTAAAACTTTGTGAGCGTTGGCTATCACAGAAAGGTTTTAAAGAAATCCTAGTTCAATCCTCGCCAGAAGCATATGAGTTCTATTGCAATTGCGGATATGTAGAAATGCCGTTTAATGATCCAGATGGCTATGAAACGGACTTACGAGATATCGAGATGGGGAAAGTTCTCCATCCACACGCTAAATTATGGAGAAAAGAAAAATCGGGAAAACGATAAGCCGGATTTTGTTCCTTAAGTTTCCTTAAGGCGGCATCATTCATCTAGGACTTTTGTCGCCAAAAATCTCAAGCGATTTGTCTAATGAGCCCCACGCGGAGAACGTAAAACAGCTCATTATTTCTTGCTTCAAATGGGGTTTATAGCACACTTATATCTCTATAAGGCGGTTGATTCCTAAAATCAACAATTTCATTCTGTCTACTTGAATCGATAAACAATACAAGTAGCGACATGTTTTCTGTTACACTTTCCGTAGCCTTGCGGCCCCCAGCGTTTCACTGGCATCTTCTCCTGCGAAGTCCGGACTTTCCTCCCCCATGGTAAACCATGGCGGCGAATGCCTGTTTTCCCGAAAAAATTGATAAATTAGGTGCTTGCAACTCTGCGACGGCGGCGTTTAGAAGCTGCACTTGTGCCTTCTACAATCTCGCTTTCTTGCCAGTAGTGGATTCGAGAGCAATGTTCGCAGAAAACGATGTTTTCCCCTTTACGAACTAAGTTCTCATGCTGAGCTGTCAATGCAATATGGCAACCGCTGCATGTACGGTTTTCAATAGCCACAACGACGCGGTCTTTCTTATTGCGTAGAAGACGCTCATAAATATGTAAAAGCTCTGGAGAAGCCTTCGCTGCAATTACATCGCGCTCTTCTTTTAAACCAGCACCTTCTTGATTGATAAGCTCGATACTTGCCTGAATTTCGTGTTCTAGGGATTTTGTGCTGGCTTCAGAAGTTTTTAAGCTGTCTTTAATTTTCTCTAAAAGCTCTTCTTCTGCAATACGTTTATCAACGAGATCGGAAACTTTCTGCTCTAGCGCAATTCGCTCTCTTTCGGCTGAGGTCATCTCTTGTGTAATCGCATTGAACTCATCCACTTTCTTAATAGAGCTTTGCTGGCCTTCCAGTTTTCTTATTTTAGCATTGCAGTCAGCAATTTTTTGCTCGAGAAGGTCGCTGTTTTTCTTAAGCTCAACAATCTCTTTCTCTTTTTCTCCGAGCTGCTGGTGTAATTCTTTGCGGAGTGAGTCTATCTGCTGCAAATCATCTTGACGCTGTCTACGGACGCGCATCAGACGGATCATTTTCATGTCTAACTCTTGGATATCTAAAATGAGACGAAGCGACTCTTGCATGTTTATCTCCCTATAACTGCGGACAATACATTATCTATTCCAGCTAATATACTACAAGAAAAATGTAGTAATTTTACTTAAGACTTTCATTTTTTCAACCTTTTTTTTGAAAACATATAGATTATATTTTCATAAATGTTTTAAAAGACATTTAATAGAGCCTTGACCTTTAGGAGCCCTTTATATGAGCAGCATACCTCCTACATCCCCATCCGACCCTTCCCACCCTATCCACG
>JABEVM010000082.1 GCA_013041585.1 Chlamydiota bacterium | reverse complement strand
TTGAATTTAAGCCCTGGTGAATGGCGGCCGTAACTATAACGGTCCTAAGGTAGCGAAATTCCTTGTCGGGTAAGTTCCGACCTGCACGAATGGCCTAACGATCTGGGCACTGTCTCAACGAGAGACTCGGTGAAATTGTAGTAGCGGTGAAGATGCCGTTTACCCGCAACAAGACGGAAAGACCCCGTGAACCTTTACTGTACTCTGATATTGGCTTTTGACGTTCCATGTGTAGGATAGCCGGGAGACTATGAATACGACTCGTCAGGGTTGTAGGAGTCAACGTTGAAATACCGGTCTTGGAAGGTCGAAAATCTAACGAAGCCCAGTGAATCCTGGGTTCGGACATTGTCAGACGGGCAGTTTGACTGGGGCGGTATCCTCCAAAAGAGTAACGGAGGAGTCCAAAGCTTACCTCATCGTGGTTGGCAATCACGAGCAGAGCGTAAAGGTATAAGGTAGGTTAACTGCGAGACCAACAAGTCGAGCAGATACGAAAGTAGGGCTTAGTGATCCGGCGGTTGAAAGTGGAATCGCCGTCGCTTAACGGATAAAAGGTACTCCGGGGATAACAGGCTTATCGCCACCAAGAGTTCATATCGACGTGGCGGTTTGGCACCTCGATGTCGACTCATCGCATCCTGGGGCTGGAGAAGGTCCCAAGGGTTTGGCTGTTCGCCAATTAAAGCGGTACGCGAGTTGGGTTCAAAACGTCGTGAGACAGTTTGGTCCCTATCTGTTGTGGGCGTAGGATACTTGAGAAGAGCTGCTTCTAGTACGAGAGGACCGAAGTGGACGAACCAATGGTGTGCCGGTTGTACTGCCAAGTGCATAGCCGGGTAGCTATGTTCGGAAAGGATAAGCGTTGAAAGCATCTAAACGCCAAGCCTCCTTCAAGATAAGGTATCCCATGAGACTCCCTGAAGACTACAGGGTCGATAGGTTGGGTGTGTAAGCATAGTAATATGTTGAGCTGACCAATACTAATCAGTCGATTGGCTTGATCACTTTTTTTTCTTTTCATCATCGATGTGATTCTTAATTTAAGAATTACCTCAATGGTAGAGCTAAAAAAGTAGACAATGCGCTAACTTCACCTAATTCAAGGCGAAAGCCTTGTGAGTGAAGTATACTTCATCAAGCGTCGTTTTTTTCAGTGAAGTAATTCACTACGTGGAAATCATAAATTATCTCGACAATCTTTTCTTGGTGACATTAGAGAAGAGGCAATACCTGATCCCATCCCGAACTCAGAAGTCAAGCTCTTCATCGCCGATGGTACTCTACACAAGAGTAGGGAAGAGTAGGACGTCGCCAAGATTTTTATTTCATGCCCCTGTAGGTCTAACCTGCAGGGGATTTTTTTTGTCCAAAAATTTCATCTTACTGAAATTTTATTTAATTTAATTTCCTCTTTGTTTAGTTTTAAATTAAACATATGCAAATTTGTTTAATTTTAATTTCTGAGGTTTTCATGAGCGGAACTACGGGAGCAACGGAAGGACCAAAGGGAACCCCTTCCCATACTGTGCAAAAGGGGAAAGAACTTGTAAAGCATGATCCTGTTACAAGGCTTACGTTTGAGGTTTTTTCTAAAATTGTTTCCTATCTAACTCCTAAGGAGGCAAATGTAGCCAGGTTAGTGAGTAGAGTTTGGAATAGTTGGACTACAAGCGCTTTTAGAAGCGCTCAATTAGTCGATATGAATAAATTCCTAACAGTGGTAGCAACAAGTTTAAAAGGGTATCCCCAAGTAGTTCAAAAATGTCTCTCACTTATAAAACCGAATGATGTGCTCAAGAGTCTTTCTCTTTTGAGCCTTAAAGAGAATTTCTTAAGTTTGAGAGATTATTTAGTTGAAGCTCTTGTTTCTGTTTCCAAGGAGGGATTGCTTGCTTTACATAAGGCTCTTGAACCAATTAAGAAACCAGTTGGTTTAGAACATATTCACAAAATTGCTATAGAATATAAAGATCTTGCTGATGAAAAGACAAAACCTGTTAGACCAGAGAAAACTACGATTCTAACAACGATTGCTTCTAAATTAATTGATTATGGTGCTTTTAGCATGGCAATAGGGGCCATTAATCTTATACCTGAAGAAAGCTCTAAAAAGGAGCTTTATCAAAAACTTTTAACAATGCTTGAAAAGAGTCCTATTCCTTATTTAGACAATCTTTCCGAAATACTTCAAATGATGCCTACTGAGCACTATCGCTATTATACAGTTCAAATAGACCGACTTCGAAGTTTTTCTGAAGTGGATCATACAGTAAAAATGCTTACGATGATCTACCCGCCTTTTGGACGTATTACGAATCGAGACAATGCCTTTTATGAAATTTTAGACGAATTGAAGAAGATTCCTGATGTTAATAAAGCTTTAGAAATAGCTCTTGCAATCCCAAATGGAAGTAAAATGAAATTAGGAGCTTTGGATATAGTTTTGAGAAAGCTACTCAAATTTCCTGATTTTGACAAAGCTTTAAAAATTGCAGAACAATGGCCTGATTATGCAGATGATTGCATTCCCAAAATAATACAAGTGTTAGCTCTTTCAACAAATGGGAAAAGAGAGGAGATGTTTACTAAAATTGAAGGTATAAAAGATGATAAATTGAGAGAGAAAATTCTTTTTACCTTTTTAAAGGATACCGTTGCCAAAGATGATGTAGGTCAATTTTTTGCTTTTTTCAATAAAAGCTCTCTTACTACTATACCTCCTGAAGCGAAGGATGAGATTTTTGTAGGAACTTTATATGATTTAGTATCGGATGGAAACGTAGATCAAGCTAAATTGTTTTTAGAGCGTCTTTTTTCTGATATGAAAAGCCGTGGAGAAAGGGATGTTGAAAAGAAATTTTACCAAAGCGTAGTGTCCATAGCAAAAAGATATTTTCGCTCAGACTCTTCCAAACTTCAGAATTTAGGACTTTTTTTTCTGGAAAGAAAGGAAATGGAACAGGCTGAAAAAATAGCTGGATTGATAGAAGACCCTCAAATGAAGTCGGAATTACTTAAGAAAATCGCTGAAGAGAAATGAAATCCATTTTTGCTTCATGGAGCAAGATGTATCATGAAGCTTACTCTCAAAAGTTCAGAAGCAAGAAATTTTTTCGATTCGCTAGTTAAAAGTTATGTTTGGTATTAGGG
>JABEVM010000081.1 GCA_013041585.1 Chlamydiota bacterium | reverse complement strand
AGATAATGTCTTTTATCTATTGTCCTTAGTAAAAAACAATCAAGACCTACAAAATCAATCCCTTTAAAACAGCGCTTTGCTATACTCAGGCTCCTTTGAGGATTTTTTATGATTTCTAGAAATGACCCTTGCTGGTGTGGAAGCGGGAATAAATGGAAAAAATGCCATTTTCCGGAAGAAGCGCCTATCAATTCTGATGAGCTTTCTTCAAGGTATGAAAAGCAGTATGGCATCATCCTCAAGACCAAGCCTCAAATTGATGGAATTCGAAAAGCATGTCAATTAGCAGCATTTATCTTAGAAGAGACCTGTAAAAGAGCAAAGGCTGGGGTAACGACAAATGAGCTAAGCGACTTTGCCTATGAACTACATAAAAAATATGGAGCTATTCCAGCCCCTTTAGGATATGGAAGCCCTCCCTTTCCTAAGCCGATTTGCACTTCGTTAAATGATGTAATCTGTCACGGGATTCCAGATGACACCCCTCTTAAAGAAGGAGATATTCTTAATATCGATATCACCTGCATCTTGGGAGGATTTTTCGGCGACTGCAGTAAAATGGTCATGATCGGAGAAGTAAGTGGCGAAAATAAGCATCTGGTCGAAGTGGCCCATGAATGCTTACAGAGAGCGATTACCATTTTAAAACCAGACCTTTTGCTTTGCGACATTGGAAAATGTATACAAGATTACGCTACAAGCGAAGGCTGCTCTGTTGTCAATACTTTCGTAGGGCATGGTGTTGGGTTAAAATTCCATGAACCGCCCCATGTTCCTCACTGTTATAACCAAAGTAAGATCCCCTTAGCTGAAGGGATGATCTTCACTATCGAGCCGATGATCAATGCGGGGGTGCGAGGCTCTATAGTAGATCCTATAGACCAATGGACAGCTCGTACAGCTGATGGTAAACCTAGCGCTCAATGGGAACATACGGTACTGATTACAAAAGATGGGTATGAAATTCTCACTTTAGTTGGAGAGAAACTTCCCTAAGATTCCTTCTACAGATAAGAGCTGCTGCTCTAAAAGCTCTTTTTCTTCATGGAGAAGGGAGACGATTTGCATCATTTTGGTCATCTCTGTATCTTCTTGCATGGCAGATAGCATCCTTTCACGATGTAAAACTAAAAAGTTATGATCTTTTTCAAATAGATCTTTTCTTGTTTGGTCCAAAACATCCGACTTTTCTTGAAATTGTTTTCGTAGCTGCTTGTACCTGTCTTCCCATTCAGAAGGAGGATACGATTCCCCAGCTGTCTGTAATGACTTATCCTGTAAAGATGTGATTTCTTCCGACTGGGATCTGCTGATCTGTTCTAAATTTTGGTACTGCTTTTCTAGATTTTGTATAAACTCTTTGTACATTGAGATATCTTTATCGGCCTTATGTAGCTTTTTCTGCACATCTTCCAGAGTAAACTTAATTTTGCTCTCTTTTTGTACACTCTCTTCACGCATCTTTTGTAAAGCGCCTTCTTTTTCTTGAAAGGCCTTGTAGATAGGATTCACTAAAAGATGTACTTCCGCGCTGCAAAGCGCAGTAACAAGAAAGCTAATGGCTAAAGAGACAAGAAGACCTAAACACCAAATTCTATCATGTCCGGAAAAACCTTGGATTTGCAAGTAGCCCAGTACGCAAAGTCCTAAAAATGTGACCCAAAATCCTTTCATGTTCCAGCAATTACAGAAGAAAAGCCCAAGACATGTAAAGAGCACTTGCACTAGAGGATATTTTACAGGGAAAAGTAAAGAGGCTGATAGAGAAAGAAGTAATAAAAATGGGCCCAGATAGAGCCAAACTTTCATTTTTTTTGTTAGAGAGGCTGAGGATGGAACAGGGATTACTGCACCATCTTTTCCAATATTCTCTTGTCTTGCCCCTATCTCGATCTTCTCGTACATGGGAAAACACCCTGCTATCAACACTTTTTTTTATATATAGCAGAACAATCGATATTTTCCGGTACTCTAATTCTTTTTTCTTTTCATTTTTTTCATAAACGAAAAAAAATAAGCGTGCTATATTAGTGTGAATAGTGAATGCGGAGTAAAACTATGGGCGTAGCAAAAAGAATTGTTCTCTTCCTGATCGTCAACTTCCTTGTTGTCATCACACTATCTTTTGTACTCAACCTTCTCCACGTTCGTCCCTACCTAGATTCTCATGGCATCAATTACAATGCCTTGCTCATCTTTTGTCTTGTTTGGGGTATGGGAGGCGCATTCATATCGCTGAGCCTATCGCGTATTCTGGCAAAGTCCTTAATGGGAGTAAAAATTGTCTCCCCTGATACGACCGATCCAGAGCTTCGTTCTTTATACAAAATGATAGAAGAGCTCGCAAGAAACGCAAATTTACCTGTAACCCCTGAAGTCGGTGTCTATTCCTCTCCCGAGATGAACGCATTTGCAACAGGTCCTTCTAAAAAAAGATCACTAGTTGCTGTATCGTCCGGCCTACTTCAGAAAATGTCTTCTAAAGAATTAGAAGGGGTTTTAGCTCATGAAATTAGCCATATTGCAAATGGCGATATGGTGACGATGACTCTGCTGCAAGGGATTGTCAACGCCTTTGTCATGTTCTTAGCTCGTATCTTAGCTTATGTACTCTCTACTGTCCTTCGAGCACGTAGTGAAAATTCTTCTTCCAGTCCTTCCTATTTCAGCTACATGATCATGGTCTTTGTTTTCGAGATTATTTTCATGATTCTAGGCTCAATAGTAGTGGCGGCCTTTTCAAGAAGAAGAGAATTCAAGGCTGATGCTGGAGGCGCGGATCTAGCTGGAAAAGAAAAAATGATCCTAGCTTTAGAAGCACTTCAAAGAAGCATACAGATTAGAGACAAAAAAACAGACCGCCCTTCTTTTGAAGCTATGAAAATATCCACACCTAAAAAGATGGGGTTTGCCACAATTTTTGCAACTCACCCCCCTTTAGAAAAAAGGATTGAAAAGCTGAAAAGGCTTGTTTTCTAGCCATGATCCAAGAGATAGGAAATCGAATGCTTTTTATTTTTCGGCTCAATACTTCCCTGTAGACCAGCTAACATCTCTGCAGCGCTCTTTTCTTCCGAAGTAGCTCTTGTACGAACAGGAATATACTCTACAGGAATAGGAAAGCTCTCACCAGATGATGTAGACAAGACCAATCTGGGAGCCGCTAGCCCACTTGAAAAATAAAGAGGAATAACGAATTCCTCTTTGGGGTTTGCTGAAGGACACTCATCATGGAAAACCCATAGCAGCTGATTATTTTCATAATATTCGAACTGAATTTCTTGAACCCCGAGAGCTTCAGTCATTTCAGATTCTCTTTTTATGACTAAATACCACTCCTCATTTCTATACTGGATTTGGAACTGGTGCCGCTCTTTTAGATCACCAATTTCATTTTTCTCACTAGAGAGCTGGAGTCTTCCCAAATTTCGATTATTTTCGCTTATTGTATATGTAATAGGCACGAGCCTAACTTGTTTTTCTTCTACAGGAGGAATGTAAGGGCTTTGTGTATGAACAGATCTTTCCATCTCAGGAAAATGCTCAGTTAAGCCGTCACTAGAAGCTACAGGTAGAGAATGAGTAGAAAAAGCCGGGCTTATAAGAGAAAACACCTGTCTCATGGAAGTATTGATACTATCAACCATATTCCTATGAGAAACCAGTCCATCAGTCCGTAAAGAAATTTCTCTTTCACTTGATAAAGGTGCACTAAGGCCGAGAAATAAAGGAGAAAATTTTACAATTGTTAACTTCACAGCAAAAATAAAAAATGCTTCATTACGAGATACAAGGGGGATCAGAACGGTAATCTCTGTTGTAGAACCCATTTCAATCGTCATTTCAGAATTAACGTACGTAATTCGTGAGAATGTAAGACCTCTTCCTTGATTCATACCAAGCTGCCATGAGGAATTACTTTCTTTGATGAAAACACTTCCTGCTATAGAACTTTGATCCAATGTTTTTTTCACTTCAAAAGATAAGCGTCCTAATGGTTTTCTTGATACATCATGGGTAGAAGCACTAACCATATATTCGTAAAAAAATGATCTATGCACATCTGGCATAATCGACATAACAACTCCATATTTTTATTTTTTGTAATTATTAGTTACATATAATTAATATATCGATCAATTGTAATGATTTACGAACTAAAATAAAACACTTATTTGTTTTTATCGAAGCTGGATTCAAGTTTCTAACGCACCAATCAGTTTTTTAAATTCTTTTATTGGTGTACTCCATCCCAGAACCTTTCTAGGTCTAGTGTTTAACCGGTTCT
>JABEVM010000080.1 GCA_013041585.1 Chlamydiota bacterium | reverse complement strand
TTGTAAAATGTGAGAAAACTATATGACTTTCGAAAACTCTGAAATTATCAAACTAATCCCTCCCATCCTTCGAAAAGAAACGCTTCTTGAAAATATTGTTTGCACACGTCCAATGCGAGAAGGGAAGTTTAATATTGGTGCTGCAAGGGTTTCGGGAAAAACAATTATCAATTGCTATGGACATGGCGGCGCTGGATTTTCAATAGGTTTTGGCTCCATTGAAAAAGCAATCTCTCTTCTAGAGAATGAACCTGATTCCAAAAAAAAACCTATTCGCGTGATTGGAGCCGGGTGCATAGGTCTTATTGCTGCGATAGAGCTTTCTCGAAAAGGGTTTGTCGTTTCGGGAATTACAGCAAAAGAGATTTATGATCTCGCTTCTTGGCGCGCCGGAGGCTATTTTGCGCTCGTCTCACTTAAAACATCGCCCGAAGAGCAGGGAAATGTGGACGAAATGGGAATTTTGACTTTCAAGACATGCCAAACAATTGAAAAAGGGCTCCATCCTTACCTTGATAAGCACTTTGTACGGTATATGCCTGTATATTGCAGTCAGGATACGGATCATGGATTAGATGTGTTAGAGCAAAGAGGGGTGATCCCAAAAAAACGTGATGTTACACTTGATTTTGGTAATGGTGTTGTACATCCAAATTTTCATGAGTACATGACTTATTTCATGGATACCTCTCTCTTCATGAAAAGATTCCATGAAGAACTTGCTCATTTACATATTCCAATGGAAATTCGAGAGATTTCTTCTTTTGATGAAGTAGAAGAAGAGATTGTTTTTAACGCTGCAGGGCTTGGAAGCCGGGATCTATGCCAAGATCAAGATTTGATCCCAGTTAGAGGACATCTTGTAACTCTTACTCCGAGTTCAGGAAAGTCTCATATGGACTATATGATTTTTAGCAAGTTTTACCAAGATGGCAAGAATGAAACTCTCTATCTTTTTCCAAAGACTTCAAGTGTTTGTTCAGAGCATAAAAAAGGAGTTGCTTGCCATGGGGTTTTAGGAGGCACCTATATTTCTCATGCGGACCTGTTAAGTAAAGAGGAGCTTGAGAGGTTAGACGCGCTCGAGTTTAAAAAACTACTCGATCGAAACTCCCTATTTTACTATGGGGCTCCTTTTGAAGAAATCGATCAATCTTTTCAAACAGGTACAGTTTTTTCATAAGTTCTTTTCTTTCGAAGTGCAATCAGTGCAAATCCTGCTGTGATCAGCAAATAAAATGCAGGTGTTAAATGTGAATGAGAATATTCATAAAACCACAAACTGATCGATGTTGCAGCAGATCCAGCAGCTCCCCCAAATGATTTTCCAAGCGAGATAATTGTATATCTAGAACTCACTGGAACACGTTCTTGCACCCAAATGTAGTACGTAGCAGAAAACCACACTCCGACTACAACCACAAAAAATCGAACGTAAAAGATAGTAGAAGCAGATGGGTTTGCAAGAAGTGAAAAGACAGGAATCGCTCCAAAGAGTGCAACATAGGCTGCAGATCTCATCATTTTTTCTTTAGGTATTTTGTAAGATATTAAGCCAAATACAGGCAATAGTAACATATCGATACAAAGTAAAATCGTATTAATATGTAAGATTTCTTTATGGGATAGAGCGCTGATTTGTGGAGCAAAACCATTCATCATTACAAAAGGTATCGAGTAGGTTGTATAAGAGAAGCTGCATACGAAAATCACGGCAAAAAGCGCGGAAAAATTTTGTTTCAAATCTTTCCATAAAGAAAGAGAAGATTGTATTTTCTTTGCTGCAATGAAAAGGGTTTCTTCGCACAAATTTTTGGCAAAGAAAATAATAAGACCACCTAAAGATCCTAGTAGAAAAAGAACTCTCCAATATTTTTCAAGAAGAGAGAAATGAGCTAAAATAAAGGTGGCAAAGGATGCTAGGATAAATCCAAAAATTCCCGATGCGCCGTAAAGGCTGCTTAGAAAATTCCTTTTAGAAGCAATAGGAGATTCTAAAAGCAGGAGAGCGCCTCCTGTATTTCCAGAGTGACAAAATTTTTGTAATATTCGTAAAACAACAAGACTTGCTGCAGAAAAAATACCGATGGTTTCATATGTTGGAAGAAACCCAATTGTAGCGGTTGTCAAAGACATTCCTAATATGGCCAGGAAGAAAGACTTCTTACGTCCCTTCAGGTCTCCGATCCTTCCGAAAAAAAGAGCCCCAAGCGGTTTTGCTAAGATTTCAAATGGAAGAAATAAAATGATCAGCGCCGTAAACGGATTACAGTTTCCAAAAAATTGGGTAAATAAAAGGGCCGCCGTTAACGAATATAAACCTTGGTCGTAGTATTCTAAAATATTCGCGGCGAGCGCGATAAAATTCGAACTATGATGACTTTTGGGAATGGATAATACCATGACAACTTCACGCTCCCTACGTTGGTTCTAGCCAAATCAGGTTCAAAGGGTTGAACAAATTACTTTGTTCTCTCAGCTGAGTACAGCACCCCTAGTGAAAGTGGAAATTATACTCTATTCCTAAGCTTTTTTTCCAAGAAAAAAGCAGTTATAAAATTTACTATGCTTTAATGAAAAGTTTTCTTACGATTTCAGATTACTTTACAAATGAACAATATAGAGGTGTAAGATGAAGCACGAACTTCCTAAACTGCCGTATGACCTAAAAGCCCTAGCTCCTTTTGTTTCTGAAGAACAGATGGATTTCCATTATAACAAGCATCATGCAGGGTATTTTCCTAGGCTAAAGGTTTTTATGGATGAAAAGCAAGAAGCTGATCTTTCTATT
>JABEVM010000079.1 GCA_013041585.1 Chlamydiota bacterium | reverse complement strand
TAATGGAATTCTTGCTAGAAAATGTTTTTTGACTACAAAAGGGATATTGATATGAACCAGATTACCATTGCAGGACACTTAGGTGCGGACCCAGAAGTGAGATTTACTTCATCTAATCAGAAGGTGACAACTCTTCGAGTTGCCTCTCGAGTAAGAAAAGATGAGACAATATGGTGGAAGGTTACTGTTTGGGGAGAGCAATTTGATAAGATGATCGCTTACCTAAAAAAAGGAAGCCCTGTTATCATCGTTGGAGAATTGAATAAGCCAGAAATTTTCACAGATCGTGATGGAAAGCCTCAAGTTTCTATGAGCATGACTGCGTCGAACATACAGTTTAGTCCATTTGGTAAACCAGAAGGACAGTCTAGAGGCGGGGCAGATGCAAATAGCCATGATGAAGCCCAAGAACCTTCCTATGCAGCGGCAGGGGAGCAGATCGCTTATGGACAAGGAAAAGGAAATGTGCCATTTACAGATGATGATGTCCCCTTTTAAGGATGACATCTTTTGTAAACTTTGTCCTTAATATAGTATAGTATTTAGATTTTACCAAAGTTAGGAGAATTTTGTGGAATTTTCAATCGTCACTTCTATGTCCAAAAGAAAACCTGCTGATCTGCTTATCCTTCCTTTTTGGCAGGAATCTAAATCCGTAAAGGGAGCGCATAGCGAATGCGCTCAGTTTTCAAAGCATACTTCCGAGAGTATAAAATCAGGTGATTTTTCGGGAAAAGAAGGGGAGATCCTCATGCTTTATCCCGATTCGCTTCCAGAAAAGAGACTTATTCTATTAGGGCTTGGCAATGCAAAAAAATGTGGGTTAGAAACACTGCGAAAGGCTTACGCGGCAGCCACAAAAGCATGTCGAGGAAAAAATATTACTTCTTTACATGTGGTAGTTCCTGAAGTTGCAAACATTTCCGAAGAGGCTATAAGCGGTGCTATAGCTGAAGGGATGGCCCTTGCATCCTATTATTTTGATGAGCTTAAAGCGGAATCTTTGAAAGAAGACAAGATGTATAGGGTTCAAAAGATCACATTACTTGGGGTAAAGCCAAGCTCATTAGCCGCTTGTCAGAAAGTGGAAATGGTTGTGCAGGCTGTGAATGCAGCAAGGGACCTAGTCAATCGAAATGCAGATCAGGTCAATCCTGAAAATATTGGAAAATTTGCGAAAAGTTTGGAAAAAGAATATAAATCAATCAAAACTACTGTCTTAACTCGTAGCGAGATTGAAAAAAATAAAATGGGACTGCTACTAGCTGTCAGTAGAGGAGCTAGCTGCGACCCTTCCTTTTCGATTATTGAGTATAGAGGAAACCCACGCTCCAAAGATTGTACAGCCATCGTTGGGAAAGGGGTCACTTATGATACTGGGGGCTTAAATCTCAAGCCAACCGGTGGCATGGAGACGATGAAGTGCGACATGGCAGGTGCTGCAGCAGTTCTAGGAACGATGAAAGCGATTGCAGCGCTACAGCTTAAAGTGAATGTGATCGGAGCGGTTCCCTCTACAGAAAACGCGATTGGGCCCGTAAGTTTTAAACCCGGGGATGTCTACCCTAGTTTTGCAGGAAAAACTGTTGAAATCACAAATACTGATGCGGAAGGAAGACTCATCTTAGCCGATGCGGTCGCCTATGTGCAGAAGCATTTCTCTCCCAAGTATATTATTGACTTAGCAACCCTTACTGGGGCTATGGTCATTTCACTCGGGGAAGAAGCGACAGGTTTTTTTACTAACGATGATAAGCTAGGTAACGCTTTAGTTGAATCTGGGAACGCGACAAGTGAGCTTCTCTGGCGCATGCCACTTTATCCAGAGTACAAAGAAAAGCTCAAATCAACGATTGCAGATTTAAAAAATTGGAATGGAAGGGACGCTGGATCATGCGTTGCTGCAACCTTTATTCAGCAATTTGTGAATGACACCTCATGGGCGCATTTGGACATTGCAGGCACTGCTTATCTATCTAAACCAAAACTTTATCATAACACGAATGCGACAGGCGTAGGAATTAGACTCCTTGTCAATTTTTTTGAAAACATGGAAAAAAATAACCTATGAGCATGAAGAAAACTCTACATTTTCGAGTTTCGTACCGTGATAAGAATATGCTTCTTTTAGCTTATTTGCGAAAAGTTATGCCTTCTTTTCCCTCTCTTAAAGCTGTCAAAAGAGTGATAGAACAAAAAGGATGCCAAATTAATGGGAAAACAGAGACGTATTCTACTCATCCTTTACGTGAAGGGGATGAAATCGTCTTTAATGCATCTCTGTTTGCAAATACGGCTGCAAAGCTTGAAGTGCCTATTCTATACGAGGATGAGGAGTACGTTATTTGTAACAAGCCGGCGGGGCTTGTTAGTGAAGATAAGGAATTCCATAAAAAGCTCCCTAAGCAGTACTGCGAAGTGACTTTAGTCCATAGATTGGATAAAGAGACTAGTGGCGTGATTATCTTGGCAAAAAGTTTGGAGTATAAAGAAAAGATGGTAGGGCTTTTCCTTCGTCAAGAGGTGAAGAAGGAATATCTTACGATTGTCGACGGCAGGGTGCTACCAGAAGAAGGAGTTATTGAGTCGTACCTTGGGAAGCTTTCTAGTGCCCCTGGAAAGGTTGTGTTCGGCACTCAGAAGGGTAAACCGGATGGAAAGAAAGTTTTAGGAAAACTTGCTGTGACTGCTTGGAAAAAATGTAAGGTCGGACCCGAAAGTTCCTTGCTCTTATGCAAACCAAAAACAGGCCGTACACATCAAATCCGGATCCACCTTGCTGAAATGAACCACGCCATCCTAGGCGATGATCAGTATGGAAAAAAAATTCGATGCGAGCACAAATTTTCAAGACAGCTCTTACATGCAAGTCAGATTGAATTTACCCATCCTATTTCAAAAAAAATCATTCGAGTTGAAGCTCATCTTCCACAAGATTTTGTACAAGCTAAGAAGGTTCTCGGGCTAGAATAATGAATCCTGCTAAAAATTTTGTCATCGTCAAAACTTCTTCAATCGGGGATATTATCCACGCTTTCCCGACTCTAGAATATCTCAAAGAAAAATTTCCTGATTGCAGCATAGACTGGGTTGTGGAAAGGAGTTGTTATGCGCTTGTTAAATCCCATCCCTTAGTTCGTGATGTCATTTGCATTGATACAAGAAAATGGAAAAAACACATTTTCTCTCGAAGCACTTGGAAGGAGATCAAGGATGTTTTTAGCGTTCTTCGCGCATCCAGATATGATGTCGTATTTGACTTGCAAGGCAATATCAAGTCCGCTTTTGTCACAGCGCTGCTTCGCTCCTCGCAAAAAGTAGGATTCTCTCTTTCTTCTCTTCGCGAGAAGCCAAACTTTTTGGCCACAAATATCCGATATAGCGTCTCGTTTCAAAAAAACGTAAGATCAAGGCATCTTGACCTAATGAAAAAGTTCTTTAGGGATGAGAAGTGTTATGCCTCTCAAGAAGTGGTTCTCTCATTAGAAAATGAGGACAAAGCCCGTCTACAGCAAATTTCAGATGGTTTTTCTTCCGATCCAGCCCCAACTATTCTTGTGGCCTTTGGATCAAAATGGGAGAATAAACGACTAAGCAAAGAAACTTTGAAGGCTTTTTTGCAGAAGGTCTATGATATTCACAATGTTAAATTCTTGTTTGTATGGGCATCAGAGGAAGAAAGAAACGTTGCGCAGGAGCTTTGTTCTATTTTCCCAAAAAGTGATAGTTTTGGAAAAGTGAGTTTGCCCCTATTGCAAGCTCTCATCTATCAAGTGGATGCTGTAATTGCAATGGATTCTGCTCTCTTGCACCTCTGCGGGACGACAACGACACCTAGTTTTAGCATTTTTGGACCCTCTTCTCTTCAAGTTTATAAACCGGAAGGAAGCAATCATGTTGGTGTGCAGGGCCTCTGTCCTTACAATCGTGTATTTGTGTCACATTGTCCTCTTCTTCGCACCTGTCCTACAGGCGCATGTATCAAAAATTTATCCCCAGATGACCTAGCTTCGCAGTTTCTTGCGTTTTGGCATCAAAAATAGTTGTGCTAATTTTTTTTCTATTTTAATCTGATCTTTTGCTGATAAAGAGGTAAAGGTTAAAAATATGCACCGCACCAGATCGAAATTTCTACTCCCGATTGGAATTACTTATCTTTTCTCTAGCGCATTAGTTTTTGCGCAAGGAGACGACTTTCCTACAGAAAATACCTTTGGACTAACCGGTGACGCTGTTTTTTTAACAAGAGGGAGAGGAAAGACTAGAACTCTTGCGATCGATACGAGCATACCGGTGGTTACTCCAGAAAGCAATATAGTCCTCGAATCTGATGGGCTCAACGAAGACTTTTCTTATGAGCCTGGATACCGAGTAGCTGGGACTTTCATTGTAAATAATTCCACTTCTTTTGAAGCTACTTTTCTGCAGATCTTTGAATGGGGTACTTCGGAAGAGGTTGATGCGAACGGAACTCTTCAATTTCCTTTTGAGCGCGCGGGTTATGCTAACGATTTTACAAATGCCCAAAAAGCAAGGGCTCACTATGAGACGAATTTTTTAACCGCTGAATTCAATTACTGGGAAGCTATTACCCCAAGAAACAATAACTATTTTTCTTTTTCTGCAATTTTTGGAGCCAGATATGCTCACATCAGTGAAGAATTTAAGCTGACCTATACAAGATCTCCAAACAAAAGTGATTATAAGACTTCAACGGAAAATGACATAATCGGAGTTCAAGTAGGGGGAGACCTTCAATGGAATCCGACGAGGAAGCTCAGTTGGGACCTTTTTGTTAAGATTGGGGGATATGTCAACCTTGACGAACAAAAAACCTTACTTCGCGACAACAATAATACAACCGTCATTCAATCTTTTCACGTGAATCGAACTCGTGGAACTTTTATAGCTGACGGGGGACTTGGTGCATTGTACCGAATCAAACCTTGGCTCAATTTCCATGCCGGGTATGAGGTGTTCTATATAGCAGGGGTTGCTTTAGCTCCAAGCCAGCTGAGTACAAAAAAGCATACAAATACCTCGGGTGAGATCATCGATAACGATAGTATTTGCATCCATGGATTTTGGGTCGGGCTTACTCTCAGCTTTTAAAAAGCTTATAGCTTTCTAAAGCTTGCTTGCTAGAGCTTAGATAGCATTCCTCCAGCGCGGGTTACTCTTTCTTGAAGAGCGCTTATCTCATTTTGCTTAGGTATGAATACGCAGCTGAGACTTGGAAATTTAGCTTCAGCGCCAGTTACACAGTCAGTCTCTGCTATTACAACAATCTTTCTATCCGGATATTTTTGTGCAGCTGCGGAAACAATTGCAAACAGGGAATTCCTTCTCTCTTCTTGTATTTTTGCAATCTCCTTTACAAGTCTCGCTCCATTATATTGAAAATCCCAAAAACTCGTTCCTATATTACTTAAAGTCTTTCTGGTTTTTTCGTACTCGTTTCCGAAGAAATGAGAGGGCTTTGTCGTTATCGTTTCAGTTACTTTCCTGATTACTTCCCAGAATTTATCATTGCTTCTCAAGTCTGCATCGGAAATTTTGCTTGCTGGATCAATGAATGTAGCAAGTTGTGTAAAAATCTGAGTATATTTCTTGTAGAGTTCTGCTTGTTCGTTTCGTTTCACAGCTAGCAATTTGGATTTTTCTAGGGTATCCCAAGCCATGTACTCTAGGTTTTTTTTGTTTAAGGCGCTGATCGGAGACTCTTGATTTGCAGAGAGACCTGGGAGTAAAATAACAGAGTTATCATCTATAGATTCGTTGATGGCCTCGGTGAGAGCCCCTTTTTGTGAGC
>JABEVM010000078.1 GCA_013041585.1 Chlamydiota bacterium | reverse complement strand
TAATATAACTGCATATCTTGCTAAATGTTCATTGGCAACCAAGTAAAAAATAGATAAAACAATTGTTATCCTAATTATAAAACTCGCCCACCACCAAAGCATTAAACGTTTTGAAGAAAATTTCAAAATAGTCCACCACAAACCAAAATAAAAAATAATGCCAACTCCCAGCCCAGTGACAAAAGAAAGACACAACATTCCTATTTCGATTGAATCCATTTCACTCGTCCTTATTCTTAAATAGTTCTCTTGCGAGCAAATAGAAAGCCAGAATTACTCCGACGCAGATACCAGCAAGAAGTAGTGAGATTGTCCATGAATGGCCTGCGTAACGATGATCTAGAAACATACCTACAAAAATGCCTATCAATACAGGAATAACAACGGCCCATCCTACCAACCCAAACAAACTAAAACCCCACCAGGGGTTTACCTCTTTTTTGCTTCTGGCTTTGAGTTTCCTAGCTTCCTTTTTTATAGCCTCTTCACGAAAATTTTTCTTTTTAGGAGGCTCTTCTTTATCCATGATGAACGAACTCCATTAAATGTCTGACAAAATCACTTTCTAATTTGGCTAACATTGAGCGAATGCGCTTTTCTTGTTCAGATCGTGCTAAAATTTGATCCTGTATAATTTGGTGAATAGTACCGAGTTCATTAGCAATCACCGCATTTCTAACCGATACATGAACATCTGGACCTACTTTAACCAGCAGCCCCTCATCTACAGCTATGAACCGTTCTCCTTCTTCCTCTGTTTCGTAAAATAAAACACCAGGCACTAGACAAGCCGTGCAATCGAGGCGCGCCGGGAGCAATCCAAAAAAACCATTGGGACTTTCAGCCACAATACGTGTCACACCAGTTTTTTCGAGAATTACCTCCGACGGAATAGAAATCTTGAGATTCATGTTATCCTCTCTTCACTAGTACTTTGCTTTTTGTCCTTCTTTTGCAGCGCTTCATCGATAGAGCCAATCATATAAAGAGATTTTTCTGGAAAATCCTTGAATTCATCTCGCAAAATTCTTTCGCAGCCGTCAAGTGCATCAGATAGTTTGACCATTTTACCTTGAGTGCTAGTGAAAGACTCTGTTGTAAAAAATGGTTGAGTGAGAAATCTCTCCAATCTTCTAGCGCGGAGCACAAGATTTTTATCTTCTTGAGAGAGTTGTTCAAATCCAAGTATTGCGATAATGTCTTTGATGTCCTCATATTGCGAAAGAGTCTTCTTGATTTCTTGTGCGAGATGATAATGACGAGCTCCTGCAATACCAGGTGTTAACATCTTTGAATTTGATTTAAGAGGATCAATAGCTGGATAAAGACCTTCACTGGCACGCTTGCGAGACAACACAATAGTGGCCGAGAGATGGGAGAAAGTGTGCACGGCTGCTGGATCTGTGACGTCATCGGCTGGTACATAAACAGCTTGAATGGAAGTAATGGCTCCAGCTTCGGTATTGGAAATACGCTCCTCGAGGGCAGACAATTCGGTACTCAGCGTGGGCTGATAACCCAAACGTGAAGGGAGGCGACCCATAAGACCAGAAACTTCTGAGCCTGCTTGAATAAAACGAAAAATATTATCGATAAGCAGCAAGACATCTTTTCGCTCTTCATCACGAAAATATTCTGCCATGGTCAATGCGGCGTGTCCCACTCTAAAACGACAACCTGGCATTTCATTCATTTGCCCAAAAACCATGAGCATGTGAGGAAGAACACCTGTATTCGCCATTTCTCGGTATAATTCTTCACCTTCTCGACAGCGTTCACCTATGCCACAAAAAATGCTTACCCCTTTGTAAGCACCAGCTGTATTGTGAATCATCTCTGTCAATAAAACTGTTTTTCCAACACCCGCTCCACCAAAAAGCCCGGCTTTGCCTCCTCGTTCAAGGGGCATGAGCACATCGATGATTTTGATGCCTGTTTGAAAAATTTCAGATTCTATAGGTCTTCTAGAAAGTATAGGAGGAGGGTTATGTATCGATCGCCAGTTTACATCAGAAATTGCACCTTTATTATCAACAGTTTGCCCAAAAACATTGAACATGCGAGAAAGTGTATTTGGACCAACTGGAACTTTTATTGGCTCACGGGTATCTTCTATTGGATCTCCTCTTGCTAACCCTTGAACAGGGGTGAGTGCTATTCCTCTAACTGTATTTGGGCTGAGATGAGTTTGAACCTCAATGACAATTTGTTGGTTCTTGCCAGTGCGCAATAGTGAATTAATGGAGGGTAATTCATTTTCAAATTTGGCATCAATAATGCTTCCTTTGACTGCTACAATCATCCCGAGATTTGTTATTTTTGCATCGTTCATCACGAAAACCATTTTTAAAAAAATAAGGTTTTCGATAAAATCGATTTGTGATTAAATCTTCTGCATCGACACCCTATCTTTCCGTATACCTGTCTCGAAAAATTTTATCAATTGTTTTACTTGCTAAGCTTCGGTTGATCGAATAAATTGGCAAATTTTCAAAGAAAATATGCTTTTGTGACGTACTGCTGCAACATTCGCTGAGTGTTAAAGAAAGAGCCATTCAGAGCAATGCAATGGCGCATAACATTGATAAACCGATCACGATCGTAGAAAGTGGGAATAACAACGTTTTGTAATTTGTCATAAAGAGCATTCGCATCTGATGTATCTGTGTTTGTAGTGCCATTTTTGAGATTTTCGCCAAATGTCCATCCCGTTATTTTTTCGATACAGCCCTCAATCCACCAGCCATCAGGTATGCTGAGCATAGGTATTCCATTTAATGCTGCCTTCATTCCACTTGTTCCGGAGGCTTCCATAGGAATTTGGGGCGTATTAAGCCAAATATCAACTCCTGAAATCATTTTCTGAGCTATTTCAAAGTCATAATTTTCAAGATACACAATCTTAATTGATTGTTTTAATAGTTCTTTAATTTGAAATATATATTGGATCGCATCTTTTCCAGGCTGATCTTGTGGATGAGCCTTTCCTGCGTATATGATTTGAATCCGTCCAGCTTTATTTACCAATTCCTTAAGCTTCATGATATCGTGGAAGAGAAGGCCCCCTCGTTTATATGTCGCTGATCGTCTTGCAAAGCCTATAGTTAGAACATCAAAGTCCAGTCCCTCATTGGTCTCTTGATTCACATATTCAATGAGCAGCTTTTTCTGCGTAAAGTGTGCATTCCAAATCTCGAGATTAGGGATGCTAAGAGCAGATCGCAAACTAAAATTATCTTCTCGCCAACCTGGGATGTGGCGATCATATAATTCCTGAAAAGATGGAGATACCCATGTTGCCGCATGAACGCCATTTGTAATGGAATCAATAGTATATTTAGCAAACATGAGACGAGAAATTTCCCCATGCCGCTTTGCTACCCCGTTTACATAGTGACTAAGATTTAAGGCTAAGAAGGTCATATTTAGAACCCCCTCGCAACAAAAAACTTCTTTCATGTCAAAGATTTCTTCTCGTTGGAGAACTTTTTTTACCATATCCAGCGGAAATTTGTCGTGACCTGCTACTACTGGAGTATGAGTAGTAAAAATGCACTGTTTTTTAACAATTTCAACTTCTTCGTGAGTGAACACTTTTTTGTTTGCTTGTCTTGCAGCCTCGTCTAATAGCTCAAGTGCTAAAAGACTTGCATGTCCTTCATTCATATGAAATCGTCTAATCTGATCGTAGCCGAGCGCTCGCAATATCCTAACGCCACCAATTCCCAATATGATCTCTTGGCAAAATCGATAATATTGGTCGCCTCCATAAAGAAAATGAGTCAAGGTTCTATCCCATTCACTGTTTTCTGGCAAATCGGTATCCAATAAATAGACAGGGATACTATAGCCTTCTTTGCTTTTCATGAGGTATTGCCAGGCTTTTACTTGAATTTTTCTTCCTTCAACGCTTACCTCTACATGAGATGGAAGTTCTTGTACAAAATCCGATACCACCCATTCCACAGGCATTTCGCTTTGGTTCCCTTGAGCATCTAGTTTTTGATAGAAGTATCCTTTACGATAAAGAAGAGTAACTGCAACGAATGGAAGCTTTAGATCTGCTGCGGAACGTAGCATATCGCCCGCTAAAATGCCTAGGCCGCCACTATAAGTAGGAATGCCTTCTTCCAGAGCTATTTCCATGGAAAAGTAGGCTATTGTTTCGCTGTCCTTTATCATTTAGTTTCCCATTTTCACAAGTAAAAAGTTGAACCCAACTGAGATTGCTGATATAGGAAAGATAATAATCATGTCAAGTAACTATGGGTAAATGTATGCACTTTTTTAAATCATGAAAATTTTCGTAGTGAACACTGGATCTAGCAGCATAAAATGCTCTCTATATCTCTTTGGAAACCAACTTCCTGTTGAATCCGTTCCTCCGATTTGGGAATCTCATTTGGAATGGAAAGAGGATAGCAAAAAGGCTCTTTTGAAAGTTAAAAATGATACGGGAATTACCTATTCGGAAGAGATCGGGCTTGTTTCTACGAAAGAGAACCTAACGCATATTATTCAAACCCTATGTAATGGAAAAACAGCCGTTTTAAATAATCTAAATGAAATTGATGCAGTAGGACATCGTATTGTTCATGGAGGAAGCGAGTTCACAAAAAGCGTTTTGATCACATCTAAGATTAAAGAAAAAATTCGAACTCTTGCTGACATAGCCACCATTCACAATCTTGCTAATCTGGATGGCATCGAAGCAGCGGAATCTCTTTTTAAGGATAAACCTCAGTTTGCTGTTTTTGATACAGGATTTCATCAAACATTGCCGCTTGCTCATGCCCTTTACCCTGGTCCTTATGCCTGGAGAGAAGAAGGTATTCGTCGTTATGGATTTCATGGCATTAGTCATCAATATTGTTCGCATCGCGCTGCTGAATTTCTTCAGTGTAACCTGCAAATGCAGAGAATAGTCGTTTGTCATCTTGGCTCAGGATCTTCTTTATGTGCTATCAAAAATGGGAAAAGCATCGATACAACGATGGGGTTTACTCCTTTGGAAGGATTAATGATGGATACTCGATCGGGAACCATTGATCCTGGAATCATTCTCTATTTGTTGAGAAAAGAAGGGATAACCATCGATGGCCTCAATAAGGTTCTTAATCATCAATCCGGTCTTTTGGGCATTTCTGGAATCTCGAGTGATATGCGAGACATAATTACTGCGGCTTCAAAGGGAGTTGAGCGCGCACAACTTGCTATTGATATGTATGTGCATCGATTGAACAGTTTTATTGGGTCTATGATTGCAAGTCTAGGAGGTATTGACATTTTGGTATTCACTGGAGGAATCGGAGAAAATACCCCTTTGATCAGAAAAAAAGTAAGTGAAGCTTTTTCCTTTCTTCCGCTGAAGCTAGATCTTCAAAAAAATGCATATTCTCATGAAGAAGATGCAGTGATTTC
>JABEVM010000013.1 GCA_013041585.1 Chlamydiota bacterium | reverse complement strand
TTGTTCCATTAACAATCGACCTTTCTCCTTTGCTATCGCAAGAAATAAAATCGAAAGAAAACACTCCCTTTGTATTCGCTAATTTCAGCTCTTGCGAGAAGAGAAAAAATCAATTGCTACTCGTTCGCGCTTTTGCAAAAGCATTTGGCGATAGTAATGATGTCATTTTGCGTATCAACTATAGATCTGGGAATCCTGACACGATCGCAAAATTGAAAAAAGAAGTGACCAAAGTTGGAGTATCCAATATTGAATTTGTACACATAGAAAATAGTAATAGTCAGGACTACGCTACGAATTTCTCAAACATCGACTGCTATGTGAGCCTTTCTAAAGGAGAGGGGTTTGCAATACAGCCAAGAGAAGCTATGGCCCTTGGTATTCCTGTGATCGTAACAAACAATACAGCTCAATCAACTTTATGTAAAAGCGGCCTTGTACGTTCTGTTGATGCCAATATCCCTGAGCCTGCTGATTTTTTTGATGGAGAATCTGCCGGTGACTTTTTCAACTGTAGACTTGATGATGCAAAAGAGGCGCTTCTTGATGTGTATAACAACTATGATAAATATCTAAAAAGTGCCGAAGCTGCAAGAAAATGGGCAGAGCAGTATAGCTCAACATCGCTAAGGGCCCTATACTTAAGTTTAATCAAACCTAAAACGGTAGTGTTTGGAGAAAATAACGTCGTAACCCCAGATTATTTAGAGACAAACTCTAAAGAGCTTTACGAGAAATACCAAAGACTGATTCCTTAAAGTCTTTCTTCTTTAATCGCTCTTTGCAGCAAATTTTTTACGGCATCTCTCGGATCTAGATTTTCATAAAGAATTGCGTAGACAGCTTGTGTGATCGGGAGCTCGATTCCGGCTTTTTGACCGAGCTGATAGACAGAAACGCATGTATAGACTCCTTCCACTACCATACCTATCTTTTCTTTTGCAGATTGCGCATCCATCCCATCGGCTAAAAGATGGCCGAAGCTGTAATTGCGGCTTAGTTTAGAAAGGCAGGTCACACAAAGGTCTCCCATTCCGGAGAGCCCATTTAACGTTTCAGGGTTACATTTTTTCACACCAGAGAGCTTGCGCATTTCGTGGAGACCTCTTGTCATCAAAGCAGCTTTCGTATTATCGCCAAACCCAAGGCCATCCGATATGCCACAGGCTATCGCAATCACATTTTTCATAGCTCCGCCAAAAGCCACTCCATTGATATCGCTGTTCGGATACACTCGAAAATAAGGAGTAGAGAAAATCTCTCCGATCTTGAGCATCAAATCTGTATCATAGGCAGCGCATACGACAGAAGTCGGTACTTTTTGCACTACTTCTTCTGCGTGGCTAGGACCGCTTATGCAACCCACTTTTTTACGAAAGCTTTCACCCATCACTTGGAGCACAACTTCAGGAAGAAGAAGTCCGCTATTTTGCTCGATCCCTTTGGATGTGATGACGATTGGACAAGTTACTCCACCAAGAGCTAAAACCTGTTCGAAGACGGGACGTATACCCATAGAAGTCACAGACTCTACAAGCATTTCAGCGCCTTGCAGGGCCTCTTTTAAATTGCTTGTAATGACTAGTTTCTCATCAGCTTTGAATTTAGGCAGCTTAGGATGTTCCCTCTTTTTTTGTAGTGCTTTGGCAAAGTCGTTGTCGGAGGTCCAAAGCGTAACTTCGTGTCCCTTGGAAGCAAGTAAGGATGCTAAACAAAATCCCCAGCTTCCGGCTCCTAAATATGTAATTTTCATGAAAAACCTAATTTTTTTTAAATTCCCACAAGTATAAATACTTTCATAACAAAAATCAACCGACCTCTAAATAATTATTCTTCGCGAGATATGCCTAAGGCTCTATATAATCTTGCTGCGGCAAAGGTTTTGCCCACCATTTTTCTTGGATCTCTGCAGTTGGATAATAGAATCCAGGATCAAGTTCAAAAACTCGATCCTTCACTGAAATACCGGAAAGTTTTTCAAAAACTTTTTGGTCATGCTGCAAGAGCTTTTCTTGAACAGATTCTACGCTATCTTCTCCAGTCTCATTTTTAAGAGGTGCGAAAACATCCTCTCTTGGATAAATAAGAAGCTTTGCGCTTCGTACAAAATCAAAAATATCGAATAAAAAGCTCTCAAGCTTATAGATCATTTGGAGACTTCTTCTCCCATCAGAATAAATATGCGCTTTTTTCTTAGCGATATGCCAAGGCATAGTAGGCCTCTTTTGCATATAGAGCTTTTCTAAAAAGGAAAGGCTAAAACAAAAAAGGCCCGTATTGGCAAAAGTAAAGAGAAGCTCTCCTTCTTCATTTCTAGAGGTGCGCTGCTCACTTGAAAGTTCAGTGTATTCTATGACTTTCGTTTTACCCTGATAAGATGCCAGCACTCCTACTTTTTCATTCGGATCTTCCCTTTCAATTACTTTGATTGCAACATCCAGATCTTTAGCATATCTAAAATCACAAAGTTCTGCGTCAAATGGATCTGCTAAAGGATTATCGATAAAGATAACGTTTACATCCGTAATCCCTTTTTGCAGCCAAGAGGCTCCTAACCCATTTTCCATAAAAAGTTGCAGAGCTTTTCCATTGCCGTCGGGACCTTCTAGGATTTTGCCTGGCTCTTCTAAAATCCAATTCCCTTTTTCATCCAAAAGAGGAAGAACATCCTGACAAAAAAGGGTTACCTGCTCTTTTTTTAACCCAAAAAAATGATTTTCTTCTAAGTAGTGCTGGATTTCTTGCCTGTTGAAAGGAGAAACCATGATCGCAATGCATAGATCGCACTCTGCTTCGATAGAAGCTGCTTTTACTTTTTCAAGTAAAAGCTGAAGTAGAGTTTTGTTTCGAATAAGAGTGACAGGGTACAAGGCTTTAGGAAATTCAGCTCGAAGCCTTGAGGCTTGTCCTCCAGCTAAGACAATACATCCCAATTTTTTTTCACGAATTCTTGCCTTTCCAAGAATGAGAAAACTTCTCTCTCCGGAATAATAGGCCTCATGGATGGGGGTGACATCTTCTATGGAAAAATCCTTATGAGGAGAAAAAATGACATCTCTTTGCTTTTGCAAAAGATCTAAAGGATACTTGGTAAGTTGTTCCCAAAAGGCAATTTTCTGCTCTTCGGAAAGAAGCTCAAGGCCTTCTGCTAAGTGCTGTTGCTCAATTTGTCCAAGAAAATCTTGAATTTTCTCTTCCAACATTACTTACCTCATAGGTACATCGCCATACTTTTTCTACCGAGATCGAACGAATATCCTTTTTCTTTGCCACAAAAGGAATATGACGCAAAAGAGGATTGGGAGAGATAACATTTTGTTTTAATACCCCTTGAAATGGATCTGCCCATAACGAAATGAGCGTAAGAGGGAAGGGCGCATCAATATAGTAAACAAGGGATAAAATCCCAGAATCAGGGGCAATCACTGCTTTACAACGATTTTTTATCACTGAAAGAGTTTCAAAAAGAGTTGTTTTACCTCGCAGATCAACAAGTCCAGGATAAGAGTATTTCTGCGCCGCCGCAGAACCAAAAAGAATCACTTTTTGGTTATCTTCTTCTGTGAGCCTACTAAACAAGTCTTCCCAATATTCTACCGGCCAATTCTTCTCATATCCATAGACAGTTTCAGAATGAACATGCACTCCGATATATTTATCTTCTGCAGATAAATCGAACTTTTGGCATAAGTCGTCCCAAGAATCATTCCACTTCATTTTTGGAATGAGCGTACTCAGTTGCCATTTGCACCATTTTGTAGGATCTGGAGCGGATAGGACTACATCAAAGTCCTCTTCAGTTAACGAAAATTCTTCTAGTGTTTTTTTGATATCGACAGGATGCTTTCTTTTCATCGAAGGGGATACAAGCACATGTACTGAACCCAGAAGAGTAAAGCCATCTTGCAGATCTTTTCTTGTAAGAAAAGTAATCTCTGCCTCCGGAATCATGCTTCGAATCTGCTCTACAATAGCATAAAGGCCGAGAGCAATGTCACCAAGACCTCGGTTCCAAAGGAGTAAAAAACGTTTTTTATTAGAATTTCTTGCTTCTTCTAAAATCGTTTTTAGCAAATTCTCATGGGCTTTCTTACGAAAAAGCTTTTTCAATACCATCGCTTATCTACCCTATCACTATTTAGTCAGAATGTGCAATTTTGGATTTTTTATTTCTAGAATTTTAAGAATTCTCTCATAAACTTCGTCGGTTGTGATCTTTTTCATGCAGCGAAAGTCGATAGGACAAGTTCTTTGGTAGCAAGGTGAGCATTCAACATGTTTATGAATCACATCACCGCCATTGTAAGGCCCTGTCATAACTTCATTTGTCGAACCAAACAAAGCTACAAGAGGAGTATGGAGCGCTGAGGCTATGTGCATCGGACCGCTATCATTTGTCAAAAGCACATCACAGATATGAATCAAACAAGAGAGTTGTCTAAGAGAAGTAATCCCTGCCAAGTTAACCACTCTATCAGGAAGACCCGCACAAATCTCTTTAACTAATGGAGCAGAAACTTGATCTCCAAAATAAAGAATGTAGGCATCTGTATTTTTCAGCAGTTTTTCTTTCACCTCTCTAAAGAG
>JABEVM010000077.1 GCA_013041585.1 Chlamydiota bacterium | reverse complement strand
TTTTTTCAGGATCTTCATTTCTTGGATTATCACTTGTAACAATTGTACAATCAGAAAATTCTTCGGATACTTTCGCCATAAGAGGACGTTTGATTATATCGCGATTTCCGCCACAACCAAATACCGTGATCAGTTTACCCTTCGTAATTTCTCTAAGTGTAGTGAGGACATTTTGAAGAGCTTCTACTTTATGGGCGTAGTCCACATAAATAGAGAGGCCCTTTTTATTGGGCACCTTTTCCAGTCTTCCACAAACTTGAGAAAACGAGCGCAAGCTCTCGATCATCTTTGGCAGCGGAATTGCGGCTGCAACCCCAAAGCTTAAGGCCGCTAAACAGTTATACACATTGAATCTTCCAATTAAAGACGATGTCACAGGATAGGACTTTCCTTCAAACGTAAGCGTAAAGCGAAGACCTTTTTCACTTAAGACAATGTCTTCCGCCATAAGGTCTGCTTTTTGCAAAATACCATAGGTTAACACCTTTGCCTGGCAATCCTTTCGAAAAAGCTGTGTATAAGGGCTGTCTTGGTTCATGACAGCTACTTTTGGATACTTCTTTTTGGAGGACATATTTAATGAAGAGAAGAGCTTTGCCTTCGCTTCAGCGTATTTTTCCATTGTAAGATGGTAATCGAGGTGTTCGTGATTGAGGTTTGTAAAAATAGCAATATCAAAATCTAAACCTGCCACCCTTCCTTGATCAAGCGCATGAGATGTAACCTCCATACAAGCTGATTTGCATCCATTGGCGACCATTTCATGAAGAAATCTATAGTTCGATGTCACATCCGGAGTCGAGCGAACTGCTGGAATGTAATTTTTTCCATTGATCACTTCGATTGTTCCTATAAGGCCGCAATTCATCTCACTCAGATCTAAAATATGCTTCACCAAATAAGAACAGGTTGTTTTCCCATTTGTTCCTGTAATCCCTACTAGAAGTAAGGACTGATCGGGAAATCCATGGTAAGTTGCAACAACTTGCGCTTCAATTGCGGAAACATTAGGGTGAATAACCTGTGTAACGTGGGAGAAAAAGGGATCGTATATATCTGTTAAGATCGCAACAGCCCCTGCTGCGATCGCATCAGGGATAAACCTTGCCCCATCAAAAGAACTTCCCTTTTTAGCAATATAGAGATTTCCTGGAGCTACAAGAGTCGAATTGGCGCAAATCCCCGTCACCTTACACTCTTTAGAGCCTTTAATGCTACAGTTTGGGATACCCTGAAAGATTTTTTTTAACTTCACAAACCCTCATTCCATTTTCGGTACAATTCTTGTAACTGCTTACACTTTTCTACACAATCAGCTTTTGTCGGATCGTAACGCGGATCTCCGGAGGGAACTCCATGAGGATCGTCTGGAGTCACTCCTAAATAACGAAGGGTCCTTGTCGCAATCTCTCTAAATGCAGGAGCCGCGCAAGCCCCGCCCATTTGATTTTTTCCTATTCCCGGAACATATTTATGTTCAGGCTCGTCAATCCCTATAAATAGAACGAATTTTGGATTTACAGCAGGAGCAAACCCTATAAAGCTCGAGAAATTAATTGTTTTGGAATAGACGCCATTGATAATTTTTTCCGAAGTCCCTGTCTTCCCAGCTTCTGTATATCCATATATTTCACCTTGCGCTGCCGTCCCACCAGGTTTGGTCGTGAGCTTTAGCACCGAAATCATTTGCGCTGCAATATCAGGATCAAGCACTCGAGAAAAACTTTTTATCCTCTCCTCTGATGTATTGTCAAGGATTATTTCCTGAGAGCCGTCTCTGGATTTTTTTACAATCTTACGAACAACCGTAGGCACAACCTGATATCCGCCATTTGCGATCATCGCGTAGGCTCTCAGCATTTGCATACTGGTGACTAAGAGATTGTGGCCAATTGCTAAAGAAAAAGGTGTGGGCACGGACCATTCTAACGTTCCATTACCATACTTCTTACCAGGTGTGGGCACCATCCCCGCGCTTTCCGAAGGAATTTCCACTCCCGTTTTAGAACCAAAGCCAAAAGATCTGTGGATCCGATCTCGATACCAATCAACCCCTAAGGTCGCCACAATTTTTTGCGCAAGTCTTGCCATATAAATGTTGGAAGATTTTTGGAGCGCTAAATCCATATTAAGGAAGCGATGAGGTTTCCCTTCTCGTATCGGCTTCGATCTTCCAGGAAAATATGCATTGGAAACATCCATCTTGTCTTCCGGATTGAATAAAGGAGGTTTTCCCATTTTTTTCAAATCCGCATTCGCCTGAAGTGCAATGGCAAGAGTAATAGGTTTAAACGTAGAGCCGGGTTCATAGGCGTTAGTTAACGCTTTGACCTTAGTATCTTCTAGCTTTTCCGGGTCATTGAAAAATTGACGATAAGAGCTTGGCTCAAACCAAGGATATTGCGCGAGCGCTAAAATCTCTCCAGAAGTCGGGTCCATCATGACGGCCCAACCCGCTTTGGCGTTTGATTTTTGTACAGCTTTCGCAATTTCTTCTTCCGCAATTGCTTGGATATAATGATTAATCGTCAAAAAGATATCAGCGCCATCTTCTGGGCGCTCAAGCACTTTTCCAATATCCATAGGATGTCTAGGGGATCTTAGTAAAAGTCGTTTTCCATGCTTCCCTTCAAGATACTTATCGAACATAAGCTCGAGGCCGCCCGTTGGAATATTTTGCTGAGTTGCAGGATCCTTATCTTCTCGAATGGTATGGATCACTTGTCCTAGCATTTTCCCAAATGGATATGACCTTTTATAATCTTCTACAAAATAAAGAGCGTTGCGGGCAATTTTCCTTTTTGAGGCGTACGATAGCCACCATGCTTGGATTTGATCGCGAACATCTTGATTCATCCAGAGGATGAGCTTGCGGCTGTGGCTTTTTTTTCCGAGTTGCTGCAACAGTTTTAGCCTTTCTTCCGATTTTGACTCCCACCCAAAACTATGACAGATGGTATTCACGATCTCTTCATGCACCTGTGCAGGGATCGCTAATGGATCAGCATAAAGATGGTATTTTGGAACATCTATCACAAAAGGTTGCGGAGTTTGCGGGTGGCCAGTCTTAATCGAAGTATTGGAGTAAAACAACCCTCTTTTTGCAGGCTCTTGCACCAAAATTTGATGTTGCGCTTTGGCGTATTTGGTCCATTTTGGACCTTCCATAATCTGGATCTTATAAAATTGAATGATTAGCATGGAAAAGAGAAAAATAACAAAAAGCGCTACACCTAGTAGACGTTTAAGATCTTTTAATTGAGGGGGAAATGATGATGGCTTATCCATCGCAGGACTACTTGTAATATAATGCTAAGGGCTCGTTCCAACTGCTAAAGAAGGAGAAAGTTTGAAAGATACTGATGCTTCTTCTTCCTTCGTTTGCTGCGCAATGAATTCTTCACGTAGTGTGATCACCTCTGTAGCGAGCGGCTGCTTTAAATGAGCAAATTCTCCACTTCGCGCTAGCTGCATGAGATGACCTGGGTTCTCAAACTGGTCTATTTCATAATGAAGGCGCATATTTTCCTCTTGGATCGCCTTCAGGCTTTTCATTTTAGTGGGAATGGCTATTCTCAAACTAGTCAAATCATTTTGTTTATCAAGATAGGAGTAAAAAGCGAAGCCGCAAGTAAAAAGACAGATCACAATCCTGACAAACAAACTCTTTTGCATATAGTTCTCAATTCTTCTGTGCAAACCGTAACTTGGCGCTGCGTGCACGCGCATTTTTTTTCATTTCATTCCAAGTTGGAATAAGTGGTTTTTTTGTTAACAATTTTAAAACCGGCATAACGCTTTCAGCTTGCTTCTTTTGCTCTTTCGTCACAGTCGATGCACTCTTGAAAACATTTTTGACGATTCGATCTTCTAAACTATGAAAGCTTATGACTCCAATTTTTCCTTGAGGAGCTAACTTTTCAATAGCTTTGCAAAGACCTCTTTCTAATGACTCAAGCTCATGATTTACGAAAATACGAAGTCCTTGGAAAATAAGGGTCGCTGGATGAAGTTTCCCCCTTCCTTTCACGATGGAAGAAATAAAATTGGCAAGCTGGGTTGTCGTATAAAACTTTTGTTTTCTTCTCGCTTCCACAATTGCCTTCGCAAAGAAGCCCCATTTCTTCTCTTCTCCATAGTCTCTAAAAATTTCACCGAGTTTCTTTTCTGGCCATGTATTGATCACATCAGCCGCAGTCACATCTGCTGTAGGATCCATGCGCATATCTAATGGACCTTCTTTAGAGAAACTAAATCCTTTTTCGCCTTGATCTAATTGCATAGATGACACTCCCAAATCAAAAAAAAACCATCTACTTGTAAAATCTTTCTTTCAGAGAGATAGGTATCTAAATTGCTGAAATCTCCCTGGATCAATTCAACTTTATCCTTCCATGGCTCAAGCTCTTTTCTTGCGAGCTCTAAAGCCCCCGGATCCTTATCACACCCTATATATTTGACAATCTCTGGATGAGCCTGAAGAATTGCCTTCGCATGCCCCGCAGCTCCAACAGTTCCTTCAAAAAACACTTTCAAAGAACTGTCCGCAAAAAAGGCGAGAAACTCCTCTTTCATCACGGAGATATGGGAATCCTTATTTTTCATGGCACTCCTCTTCTTCTTCACTTAATAGGGCAAAAGCCTCTTCGGTCATAGTTTGCATACTGAAGTCAAGATCTTTGCCGCCGAGCACTCTCTGCATGTTTTTGTCATAGGCATCTTTAGGCCAAATCTCAATCTTGTTCATCACTCCCGCAATCACCATATCGCCTTTAATTCCCACTAGACTTTTCAAAGTACTAGGGAGGACCACTCTTCCGATTTTGTCGCAGGTCGTCTGATATAATGTGGAAAAAAACAGGGTGAAAAACTTTTGATATTTTGCAATGTGCTGTTTTTCCTGGAACTTCTCTACGATCTTGTCGATATCGCTCTTTCTATATATGGCTAAGCAACCGCCAATACTTAAAGCAATGGTAAATTCGAGCGCACCGTTTTCAACCAGTCCCATGCGCATATCCATAGGAAGGACAAAACGATTCTTCTCGTCTAATTTTGCAGAAGCAGAGCCGCTGAAAAAGAATTTACCCATAAAGGTTCAACCTATTCCCACTATTTCCCACAATCTATCAACAATCCGCAAACTCCGCAATTTATTTTTAGAAAATGACCTAAAAACATCCCCAAAACGACCTCGAAATAGAATTTTAAGCCTTTAATATAAAGCTATTTATAGATTATCACTGAAAAAGTGGGAATTTGTGGGAATCAATTTTAAAGACCGGAAAATTTCCCTTGATAAAAAAATTGCAGATAGCTCCAATAGCAAAATAAGAAACCAGCTAACATAAGGGTGAATATGCCGCCTCGTACAATAGATAGTTTGGGAGTAGACATTTCTACTAGATACGCGCAAGATCAAAAGATCTTAGATCAAAAGCTCATCAAAGAAGCGCGCAGCATTCCTCCACAAACTGAGATCGACAGCACTACGATTTTTTATCCCAGCGAGCTCGACCAGCTTTTTCATATGGACCAAAGAGGAATCGTTTGGGGAGAAGTAGACGAACCCCCTTTATATGCGGAACAAACAAGACGGATATTCACTTCTCAAATCGTCCCCTCTCTAGGTTCGGAAGAAAAAAGAGAAAAGCAAATACAAAGAATTCACGCTATAGCGGGAAAACAAGAATCTGAATCGAAAAGACCAGAATCAGAAAACTATGATTTTGCTTGGCAAAAAGTGCAACTAAAAACGCAAAGAAATGAGGAAGCTAAAAAACTAGAAGAAATGTTTGCGACATTAAGTCTTTTAGAAAAGGACTACAGCGAAATTACTTCCTACAGATCGCAATATCAAAAAGGATAAATATGAGTGACATTAACTGGGTATCTGTTCTCGGACTTAAAAATGAAAGCATCGAAGATCTGCGATTTGTAGGATATTCTTACTTAAGACAAGGGCAATTTGAAATTGCAATCAAGATCTTTAACGCTCTTGTCATTTTGACTGAAGATAATGTGTATGATTTGCAAACGTTAGGCGCTCTTTACCTGCAAACTGGAAACAATCTGCTAGCACTTGATTATTTAGAACAAGCGCTTCGCAAACAACCTAATGATCCCAAAACACTTTTGAATCGCATCAAAGTGCTATTTTCACTCGGATATCGAAGACAAGCTATGGCTCAAGCTGCGAAACTTGCGCAGTATCCCGATCATAAAATAGCTGATCAAGCTAGTGCATTACTACTTTCCCACAGATGAAGTATCAGCAATAATTTTTGGATCAATGATAAAATCTGGATTCCATGGCAAGGAAAGTGAGCCTTTTCTTCCGGTAGGATCTGTGAAAGATAATTGAAAAGAAAGTTCAGCTAAATCCAGACGCTCAGCCAGCTTCTCCGGATGGATCGTAATCTGTTTAACTGACTCTTTTCCTTCCGATAAAACCCCTAATTCGCATTTCGATTCTTCCCCTGCCCTAGTACTAAGCTTCCCATCCACCGACCATGTTCCTGCAGCGAGTTGAGATGATACCAATACCAATTGACTAAAAGAAGCAATCGCTTGCTGATACACAGTGGATATTGCTTTTACAATTGACTGCCCTTCTACTGTAGTATCAATATATGTACCCGTGAACTTTCCTCCTGTAGGTGCGATTAATCGCAACGTTTCCTTTTTATGATTAACTCCAATTCCAATCGCAAACAATTTCGCTTTTATAGCAGCAAGTCTAGTATGAATGGATGCAACGTCTGACTTAGATACGTTGCCTTCTTCCCCATCTGTTAACAAAACAAGTACTTGAACTGCCTTTCTATTTTGACGGGCCATCGATTCTAGCGTTTTAGTTGCGTGATCAAAACCTGAAATAATTTTTGTCTGTCCTTCAGATTTATATGACTGTAACTTGCTTTTTATCTCACTCACACTTGTAGAATTAATTTCTCTCGGTTCACAGATCACCCTTGACTGCGAATTAAATCCAATAATCGCGATTCCAATTTGAGTCCCTTTGACGGCACTTGCCACTTTTAAAGCGCTGTCCAAAACAGCGCTTATTCCTTCCTTTACTTGACTTTCACTTAGACATCCATTTTCAGACATACTTCCACTTGTATCAACACAAAACACAAGATTTACTTTGAGCGGAGATGCTTCTCTCTGGCCATTCCAATTGTAACTACTGCACAATTTTGAGAAGTCCTCATCTCCGCAAATGGAAACTCAGGAAGACTTCTAAAATACTTTGCTACTGCAAAAACTATAGCTGCAACAGCCACTCCCCCAAGAGCCCATTCCTTTTTGGTGCATAAAAAAGCATACACTTGATTTGCTGCACTCGGAATAGAGATTTGGACTAAGCGTTTCATATCTGGTAATTGAGGATAATGAGGCTGCCTCAAGTAGCTCTCTAGTCTTGCAAAAGCCATATTCCTCTCCTGAAAATATTTGAGTTTATAAGAAGAAGGACTATATTTATCATTCATTTTTATTTCAGCAGTTTATTTGAATGAACCTACTTATCTTCCGAAACTCCTAGAAATAAATGCATGCGAACATTCCTTATATTTCTGCATTTACCTGTTATACTATCTAACAATACACAAGAAAATTGCTGTGAAAAATCATGAGCAAAACTCTCATTATGAATCTTTTATATTGCATACATTTTTTCATGTGGGAAACTTGTTTTTTTCATGTTCTCTGTTTTTTCACAATCAACGAGTTAACAAAAAACTGCAGTCACACGAAAATAAATTCGCTTGCGACCTTTGCAGATTGCGTGTTAGATTTGCATCATAAAAACAGCCTCAGAATGCGTTGTGGAAACGCTGTTCATAACTTTAACAGGAAAGAAACGAATGTTGACTCGCAATCCTCAGGAAACCTGGACACAATTTTTGGAATTTGCAGAAGAGAGATGTTCAGCTACAGAGTTTGCAAACTGGCTTGCACCGATTAAAGTTCTTGAATCTTCATCACAAGAACTGACATTAGAAGTTCCCAATATTTTTGTGCGCGAATACTTAATCGACAACTATAAAAGAGATCTATCAGCTTTTTTGCCACTGCGAGAGAATGGAGATCCAGCAATTTCTTTTGTGATTGCAGAAACAAAAAAAGTTGTACCACAACCTCAGAAATCACTTCCTCCTGTAGAAACTAATGAAAACCAATCACTGCAGTCGCCACAAAATGAGTTAAAGCTTAATCCTTTTTATGTATTCAGTAATTTTATTGAAGGACCATCCAACCAGTTTGTCAAATCCGCAGCTCTTGGCGTTGCCGCAAGACCTGGCAGATCCTACAATCCTTTATTTATTCATGGCGGAGTAGGCCTTGGTAAGACTCACCTATTACATGCAATCGGCCATCATATTAAAGAGCATCACAAAAAACTGCGTATTCAGTGCATCACAACAGAAGGGTTTATTAACGACCTAGTCGACAACCTTCGCAATAAATCTGTTGATAAGATGAAACGATTCTATCGTTCTTTAGATGTTTTACTGGTCGATGATATTCAATTCCTGCAAAGCAGACTGAATTTTGAAGAAGAATTTTGTAATACTTTTGAAAGTCTCATCCAACAAAATAAACAGATCATTATCACAAGTGATAAGCCACCAGGACAATTAAAACTTTCAGAAAGAATGATCGCTCGTATGGAATGGGGCTTAGTAGCCCACGTTGGAGTCCCCGATCTAGAAACTAGAGTTGCGATTTTGCAACATAAAGCTGAGCAAAAAGGGATCCGGATTCCTCATAAAGTAGCATTTTTCATTGCTGAACATATCTATAATAATGTGCGGCAATTAGAAGGAGCTCTCAATCGTCTTGGCGCCTATTCAAGACTTATGGGACTTGAAGTCACCGAAGAAATCGTTGAAAAAACACTAGGCGAACTTCTTCAACATGCTCCGATGAAAAAAATCTCTGTAGAAAACATCTTAAAGAGCGTATCCTCTATCTATGATGTCAGAGTGAGCGATTTAAAAGGACTCTCTCGCACAAAAGAAGTTGCATTTCCAAGACAGGTTGCTATGTATCTAGCCAAAGAGCTGATCAATGAGTCACTGATTCGCTTAGCTTCTTCTTTTGGTGGAAAAACGCATTCCACTCTCTTACATGCATGGAAAAAAATCGCCGGACAAATGGAAAGCGATGAGATGCTCCGCAAGCAAATTCAAATGGCAAGACGTAATTTAGAGGTTTAGGAAGATGTTCAAAAAATACACTAAGGGTTTTTTGGAAAAGGAAGTGAATGCTTTTTCTAGAGATCCAAACGATGACAACACACCCCTCTTTTCTGAAAAGTATTTACCAGAAGTAAATATAGAGGAAACCTCTTCAAACCAAGACCCTGAAACCGTCATAGGCGAGCAAGTCACGATAAAAGGCGAGCTTTGTTTTACAACTCTTCTTCGTATAGACGGGAACTTTGAAGGAACTCTTGTTTCACAAGGTAAATTGATTGTAGGTCCAAATGGATCTGTAAAAGCAAACATCGATTTAGAAGAAGCCTACATCTCCGGTAAAGTCGAAGGGGATATCACTGTGAAAGAAAGACTGCATTTGCGAGGCAGAGCTGAAGTGCACGGAAATATTACAGCAAAACTCCTTAGCGTAGATGAAGGAGTTTCTATCTTCGGACATGTAAACGTTCCACCTGGCAGTCCAGATCAACCGACCCAAAACGAGACTCTATAAACTCATTTTTTCACCTTCTGTTGCAAAACGCCATCACTAGTGACGTTTTTGCGCCCAAATTGACATTAGCGATGTCATTTTGCAACAAGAGAATATAAATATCTAAATACCAATAGATTGCGTTATAATAGCTAAATTAGCCGCATAAAGGAACAGAAATTCTCAGCTTTCACGACTAGTAATTAGGCAGAATAAATTTAATTTTTTGATTTAGCTTTTCTTCTAGAGAGGTTGACTTTCTTCTTAGCGGCTTTTATAGGTACACGTATATATTTATATTTGGGTTTAATCGCTACAATTTTGTCGTCTTTTTGGACGATTAAAGACGTGTTTGTTCGGCATGCAGTATCTATGGCTTTCAGAATACCACGTTTATGTCCTTTCAATAGGATATCATTTATATCAGGTTTTTTTGATTTAGCCATTAGCTAACTCCTGCATTTTCAACCAAGTGGGTTTATCTTTGATGTGTAGGGTATCCTTACTATTTTTTCTAGCTATTATTCTTTGAGAATCGAAAGAGTTATCAAGTATAAGTATGCTGTCAGCAAGCTTTAAGTAATACATAAAAAGATTCCTTAACCCTGCAAAGTAGCGACCTCTGATAGTTTCTTTAGGAATGTTGTGACCACCTTGCTTTACTCTTTGAGCCACGCGTTTAATTGCAAGTTCTGGGCTATGAAGCCACAAGAACAATAGGTGAATCTCATATCCTTTTCTTCGGGCTTCTTCAAGATACTTAATATAATTTTTCCCTGCTGCTGTTGTCTCGAAAGTGAAACTTTTATCATGATCAAGTAATTCTCGAAATCTTTTTATCAATAACTTACTAGCGGCGAGAGGGACGCTTTCAGGATTCAAAGGAGCGAGACCTTTAGCAATTTCATCTGCATTCAAAAATTCATATACCTTTAGCTCTGGAAGTGTTGTTAAGGCTGTAGTAGTTTTGCCCGCGCCGTTCGGGCCGGCAATCATGAATATTTTTTTGTTCACGTGAAGGTACTACCTATATTATCATTTCAGTTAGCTATTAGGATATAACATGGTATATTTAACAGGGAACTGGCTTTTACAGCGACTTGATATTAAGCGTAATTTTCTTATTGATTTATGATAGGTAAACGCTGGGTTGACTAGTGGACTCCCAAGGTTGAGCTTTAGATTCAGTGAAAAAAGAAAAGACGATATCAGCATAATCTTTGTGGGCTTAATGATCCAACAAAGGAAAATTTTTGAATATTTTCGGTGTAATTCCTGTGTAATGAAAATGACGAAACTCTTCCTTTGGTAGTTCCTTTTTAGATTTGTACAGAAGCTCAAATTTGGACACAAAATGAGATTCCATAGATCTGCATAGGTAAGCCCTCTTGGACTTTATCTGCTACGGCATGCATAGTAGCAGCGCTTACCATCATATCATCAACAATCAGAATCTTCTTACCACAAAAAGACACTCTTTTTCTCCATGTAAACATGTCACTTGAAAGTTGCATTCTCTCTAAGCGATTCTTTCCTTTTTGCGAAAAATAGGATACAGCATAAAGGGGATCTACGTACTTGCATCCTAAATTCGTAGCTATCTTTTCGGCTAAGAGCTGTTTGATCGATTTTTTAGAGAAGAGCAGACCTTTTTTATTTACAGGAACGGGTATTACAAGATCAGGTATGGGATACCCAAGCTGAATCATCTGCATCACCATAAAAGAGGCGGCAGTCTCGATCCATTCCTCCCCTCCTGGGGATTGAATCTCTCTCCAGAGAGTTTTAGCAAGACCTTGGTATTCAAATGTAGCTGCAAGTTCTGTAAAGTAATGAGGCTTTAGAGCGCAAGTCTCGCAGTAAATAGAGAAATCATCTTCTAAATAGACAAGACATCTACTACATCTGCCTTGTTTATTTACTAAAGATAAGCTCTGCAGACATGCAGAGCAAAATATTTTATGGGATGTATCAATAGTGCTTTGACAATGATTGCAAATCCTTGGGTAGATAAAATCCACGATATGAGTAAAAAAGCTTTTCAAAAGAGAGAGCAATGAGAACATCCTCCATGAGAAAAGCCCGATCTTCAAGGGGTGCTCAAGCTATACTTTGGATCTTTTACCGTACCTCGGATCTGCAATATAAAGGGCTCCGTGATTTTCAAGGCCACGTTTTGTTTCATTTTCACATCGATATATACATTCCCTTGGAAGTCGATAAACGATTTCATTTCAGAAGGAAATAAAGAAAACTCAGATCTCTTGCCTTCACTGAAAGAGTTCTTTAATTCATCTAAATAGAGTTTCTTATTGTGGACCTGGCAAATAATTTCACCGGAAATAGGAACAAAAAGTCCTAAGTCAAATCCCAAATTTTTAAGCATTTCCTTCGGAATGGAGAAAAACGAGGACGTTTTCGGAGCTAAATTTGTAAAATGAGCGTAGCCTTTGGCGGTGATGGAATCTAAATCTCCTAAATGTCCCTTTATGTCAAAAAAATCTACATGCCGCAGCACAAATGGTTTAACAGATGATTCCACAGCGTATTTATTTTTCAGTTTGGTCGGATGGAAATTCTGCACTTTCAAATGAGGAACATGCAAAGTCCATTCATCTTCCTGTTTTTCCACTTTTGCTTGTTTTACCGATACCTTCCCAGCAGGGTCGGTAATTTCTATATCTCGGATGAGAATGCGATCTTGCGCTACATCCACCAAAGAATGGTAATTTTCAAATTTATACCCTAAGAGATCAAAGTCCTCCCCTACAAGCTTACCCGAAAATTCTACTTTGGATGGTCCATTTTGCGAAATTTTCCAATCACCTTCTAGATGGAATCCTTTTCCGAGTCCCATTTTTTTCAATTCGATAAAATCTTCTTTAGATAGGATTCCCTGCATATGGTCTACATCAAAATGCATCTCGCCAGAAAATACGACTGGGTGCGCGCTATTTGGCGCTGCTTTTTGCTTCATATCGAGTGTAACCCCGAATAATGTCCCCTGGACGCTCTTACAAAAGAAGGATTGATTTGCCTGCATAAACTCGGCTGTAATTCCAGAGTTTTGTTCATAGGACGAGATCTGAATAAGTAACTTAGGCTCGCTTAAAAAATTCATCTTTCCGTGTGCGCCTAGCAAAATTTTATCGTAGAGCAATTTCCCATCAAAAAGGATATTTTGAGACTGATATTTCCAAGACAGATCTTTCACTTCGATAGGAAGGCTTGTAAAAGCAATGTTGCCTTCTTTTACTTTTCCTTTAGATTCGAGCTTATTCTCAGAAAAATGTGCACTGCATTCCCCTTCTATAAATCCTTTCCAAGTCACATTTTCAGCAAACGAGGCGTATCCTTCTTTCTTCTGTAAAAACTCTTTGAGATAAGGAGAGAGAGAAAATTCTATGAGATCCACACCCCACTCATGAAGAGATAAAGAAGAAGAAAAGTTGTATATCTTGAACATGCCAAGAGATCTTCTTCCTACAAGATCTTCGACGAGGAAAAGACCTTCATCAAATTTGATCCCTTGCTTTGGGCTTGCAGTAAAGAAAAGTTCTTTCTTTGTTTTAACAAACATTTCGTCAGACAGTTTTTCTGAAAAACTTAACTGAACAAGCCCTTCGGCCTGCCATAGATCAACTTTTTCAGAAAGGTCTACTTGCACTTCTCCCAAGCATTTGAAAATCCCAGGCAGCTCGTTTTTCTCATCTGTTGCATTGATCATACAATTTTGAAGCATGATATTTGCTTTTTGCTGTTTGAGATCAAGCATTCCACTTGCTTTTACAGAGATCTTCTCGTTTACAGCTTCTAGGGAAGAGAAAGAAATAATATGGTCTTTCTTCTGGATCACAGCTTTAGCAAATAGGTCATCGCACTCTAGACGATCTAAAGAGCAGATGTTATTTACACTCATTAGCGAAACAGAGAACTTGTCCCTTGCTTTTCCTAATAGAAAAAGGTTCCTGCCGTGAGCTGAAAATCTCCAAGTTTTGGAAGGGGCATGATAAGTGATTTCCGATAAGAGCTTTCCATCCATTTTAGAAGACAAAAGAGCCTCTTTTACTTTCTCATCTAGAGAGAACCCTGCCACATCATCTAAAAGCAAGACAAGCCCTGGAAAGGTCGAAAGTGTTAACTCCGGATTCATTTTTAGGGTACTGACCTCGAAAGAGGGAAGTAGTTTAAAAGAAGAGATATTGCAAAACGTTCCTACAATATGTGTTTTATCCGAAGAAAAATGCACGTCGATCTCATTTTTCTTCTGCTCTGCTTTTCCTACAAATCGCAAAACTTCTTTCTGATCTTGCAATACTTTAACATCAAATTGCGCATTTTGAGATAACCCATCAAAAATACATTTTTCTGCTTGTAAAATGTACCCGTAAGATTTTTTCCAAGAAAGGTCAGCTATGATGTCGCTGAAAGATGTTTTCTGTGATTTACTATCATAAAGAGCTTTGATCTTCATATTTTTTAGAGCAAGATCAGGCCCGATCGTCCAATCTCCTGATTGCAACACCGCTTGCAAGCTACATTCTTTACCCAATTTGTGGCTTGTAAGCATGCCTCTTCCTTCAATATGCTTACCTTCGCACTGACTACTCTCATCGGAAATTTGTACATCATGCAAAGGAAATTCCATAGACCAATTTTGATAATGAAAAAAGTAACGCAGGTGTAAAAAATGATCTAATGACTGAAGAGAAAATTCTGGATCACCTAAAGCCGGCAAGGTGATTTTAGTAAGACCGTCTTGCCAAACAATCTCTTTTCCCCCTAAGTAGATCTGTAAAACTTGAGGTGTAAAAGTACCCTCTAAAAAAAAATCTCCTTGCATCTTGGAAGTTGGAGAAAGAGAAGTAATAAAAGGGGATAGTAAATCGGAAGACAAATGGTTCATGCGAAATCTGCCGCTTTGGACTAACCCTTTTGATAATAAACTAGATTCAAATAGGCCGTTTTCAAATAAATCAGTTTTTAGATCGAGGGAAAACTCTAACACTTCAGATAGCTTTTCTTGGGAGTCTTCTGCTGAAAGAAAACTTACGTTTCCTGAAACCTTTTTTTTATCGGCCTCGAAATGAAATAAAGAAGTGATCTGCAGTTTTTCCTCTTTGGGTACATAAGAAGAAAGCTGAGGAAGATGGGAAGATATCATTTTACGTACATCAAGAGTTGCCGCATTTACATGAGCTTTTACCAAAAAGTCTTTAGGAAAACCTTCTGCTTCAAGTAAGACCTGGCTTTCTCCTAGCTTCGCTTGAAAAAAAGAGGATTTTAGCTTTTCCTTTTCCAAATGCAAATGAAAGAACACATCTTTTAGGGTATCTGCCTGCTCGCCTGTATGGGAAAAATCAATTACTCCTTCTCTACAATCGAGCTGAGCGCTAGAAACCTTCCATGTATCTTCCGTGCGTATTAGTTCTATATTTCCTTGCATTTCAGGAAAGGAAATATCCTGATTTACACCTGTAAACTGAAATTTTATTCCACGCGCCTGAAGATCTTCTAGTTTGAGCAGGCTCCATTTACTATCTTGCATCAAAGCTAGACACTTGCCATCTACTACCCCATGCGACAACTTCGCGTACTCCTGAAAAAGAGACTGCTGCAAAATATCTTCCATGAGAAGCAAATGGTCTGCAGTACAATTTTTGAAATCGGTTTGTAGCTGATATTGTCCTTCTCCACATGGGCAAAGAGTGGCAAAAAGTTGGAGAGACTCTTGGTTGCGATCATGTAAGGAAAGGCTTGTTTCCAAACAAAATACTTCCTCATCAGAAATTTTTCCGGACCCTTGCATATGAAAAGGAGATTCATTTTGTTTGCTCAACAAAATTCCTTGCATCTCAAGGGAAGGCTCTTTGTCAAAACTGGTTGCAAATTCTAAGTTGAAATCTTTGATACCAATACTTTTTGAAGTGAGGGGCTCCTCTAAAAGAATTTCTCCTTCACGAACCACGATGGAAGAGACAAGTTTCTTCCAAAAAGGGAGAGAATCATCTTTAGAACCTGGAAAACTAAAGTCAAAACGAAATCCACTGGCGATGGCATGTAACCCGAGAGAGTGGTTATCGATGCGCAGCTCGCGTATATCAATTTGAGAATGCATTTCATTTATTTTTCCCTTCGAATCTACTACACATTCTCCAGCAACCTCGACTTGACCTTGCATATTTTCCCAGTCGCTTGCTAAAGAAGGCATAAAGAAGCTGGCAATTTCTAGTAAACGGGAAGCTTCTGTCTTCTCTAGTTTACAGCGTAGTGAGAAGACTTCTCCTTGCGGCTCGATTTCTACTGAAAGTTCGGGGTTGTCTCTTTTGCTTGTCTGCCCGTAAAAAAGGAGTTTAGTGATGTTGTCTTTCTCTCCCCATGTACTTGCGCTAAAATAGATTGGAGAAATCTCATGTAGAGACAATCCTTTTTGAAAAAAAACTTCTCCTTGCTCAGCTTCTAAATTTATCGAAAAATGTTTCCCCATCAAAAATGGAGGAGCGAGCAGATTTGTATCTTGAGCAGAGGATCTCTCTTTTATAATGACTTGAGGATGACTTGCTAAGAGATGAACTCCTAGGTGTAAATTGACAGGTTTGAGTGAAAATGAAAGGGCAAGCCTTGGTATTTCTAGGAAAAACCCCTTACCTTCTATGCTTACGCCTTGCAAAGAGATCCCTTCTCTATCCCATTTTAACTTTTCATAAAAAATCTTATTCTCAGCAAAAAAATGCTCACAGGTTTTATCTACAGTAAAACGCAAAAGAGGTTCGCGGAATAAAACCAAACATAGGATTGTGAAAATAAAGAAAAATAACTTTCCTTTTCTCTTAGTGACAGAATTTTCCCCAGCTCTTTTATTCATTCATTTGCCCTACTGAAAAAAGTTTATTACAAATCATTAACAATATCATTTTACTACTCATTTTATCATCTATTCTATATGTAAAAGATTACAGGTCCAAGTAAGGAATATAGGCATTCACAACAATCTATGGAAAATTCAACTTCTACTTTTCAAAAAAATATCGACATTCTGCAAAAAAAAAATCCTGATTTAGCTTCAGTCCTTCTTCGCATTGATGCAAGTACTTTACCTTTTGCTCCAGGCTTCCCTCAAGAGAAAAATCTCGTTGATATAGGAATTTCTCCTGAAGAATACCTTTTTTCTCCTCATAAAGCAAAAGAAGAAATCCAAAATTGGTGGAATGAAATCGACTCAAAGCCTCTAGCAGTGCTTTTCATATATGGAACAGGGCTTGGATTTCCTTATGAAGCGGCAAAAAAGTGGCTGGATGAAAAACCGCAAAGGCATCTTGTTTTTTTAGAAGATGACAGAAGAATGCTGGTTCGCCTTCTTGAAACTCCTCTTGGAACTGAGATGCTCTCGAATCCCAGAGTTCGCATTGAATCTTTCATTTTTGAAATGAAAGAATATGAAGAGTTCCGAAAAATGCTAAGTACGTTAGCTTGGTACTATGTAATTACGAAGCATAAGCTAGTCGCTCTTCCCTTCTATGAGAAGAAAAAAAGCAAAAGGTTTGCTCTTCTGCAGCAATATTTTGAAGATGAGTTCAACGAAAAAGTCTTAAGCGCTACATTCCGCATTGACTTGAATCAACTTCATAATCGAAACATCTACAAAAATCTTCTAGATCATCAAAATTCACTTCTGCAAGGGAATCTTAAAAATAGTTTGAAAAACGTTCCTGCAATCATCTGCGGCGCTGGCCCTTCTCTTTCTAAACATCTCACTCAGTTAAAACATCTCACTTCACACGCGGCAATCTTTGCCGCTGGATCGTCCCTCTTTATTTTGGATAAACACAATATTACTCCCCATTTTACAGGAGTTATCGATCCTAAGCCTCCTTACCGTCCGTATTATCTTCAAACGCAATTTGAAGTTCCCTCTTTCTACCAAAACAAAGCTTCCTACGAAATTGTCTCGTTTCTGCATGGAACCAAAGTTCTCTGCCATGGAAGAAAGCACAGCCCTGTAGAAGAGTGGATCGAAAAGAAACTATCCTTTCCTGCACCTACGATTCTCTCTGGATATACCATCGGAGATTTTATGACGATGGTGGCCGCTTTCCTCGGCTGCAACCCCATCATATTAATAGGCATGGATTTGGCTTTTACAAACGACCAGTACTACGCATCCGAAATTTCAGGTCCTACCATGAAAAAAGAGGGCTTAATCAAAACTAAAGATGTGCATGGCAAACCCATCTATACGAAAAGAGATTGGTTTGCGGCTGCAAGACACTTAACTGAAATTGCAAATTATCATAAAGACCATCTTTTTCTTAATGCAACAGAAGGGGGGATTGGTTTTGAAGATATTGCAGAAATCTCCTTTACAGAAGCAGTAGAAAAACATCTTTCAAGCACTTACGATATGCAAGGACTTGTTCATGCAAGCTTATCTCAAGGCGAGCCCTTTCCTTGCAACAAAGCTCAGATTACTTCCTATCTTTTTGAAATCAAAACAAGCCTTCTTCAGTGCCAAGAAATCTCCCAAAAGATGAATCTTGAGCTAGAGCATATGGCTAAAGATTTTGAAAAGAAAACAGCAGATGTTCTGAGTGATTTTGCAGGCCCCTATGGCGCTCTTGAAAAAGAGCTAAAGCAAGAATTTGCCTATTCCTACTTTCTTGAGCCCTACTGGGAATACATGAGAGTCATCTTGCAAAAGACAAGAGATGACATGGAAAGAGTTCTTGATCCCAAAGGAGCTCTTTGGAGACTTAAAAAATGTGAGGTGGACTTTTATATACTCACAGCGAAAACCCACCTTCAAACGATTGAGGAATCAATCGCTCGCAACTAAATCGAGATATTCTTCATAATTTAACAGATGGTCAAGCTGTTCTTTATCTTCGATCTTCATAGTAAAAAGCCAACCTTCTTTCTCTGGACTTTCATTCAAAGACGTTAGGGACTCAAGCAGCGTGGTATTGACAGCAATAATTTCTCCGGAAACAGGAGCGTATATATCAGCTGCGGCTTTTGTCGACTCAATGACAACAACTTCTTCTCCTTGCTGTACCTTAGCACCTACTTTAGGAAGTTCTATATAAACTACTTCTCCAAGCTCCTCTTGAGCGCTGGAGGTAATTCCCACAACACCTACATCATCACTTGCATTGATCCATTCATGAGAAGGGGTAAATTTCATTTTAACTCCTTGTTCCACTTTTTAAGTGATACATGCTAACGTTCATTTTCTAAAATAGAGCTGCACCATAAGCTGGGGTGCTGGTCTATCGGATAAAGCTCGGAAGAGACGGGAAAATGCTGAGCCCCTCCCTGCGGTCTTGAGATACGATACGCGATCGCCATTTTATTCCATGCCAGTGGATCATACCCTGAAAGACAATCGCTCGGAATTTTTATCAAAGCATGATAGGAATTCTTCTCAAATTGCACTTCTAAAGCAAGATCTTTCGGATCGCAAAGCGGATGTTCATCTTCTCCTCGAAAACGAGTGATCTCTTGTGCTTGTACTCCATGAACGTCTTTAGGAAGAAAGAGAAAGTGGTGGCAAAAACGGTTCATAAAGCCAGACTTGAGGTCACGTGTATCGATAAAGAGTTCTATTGCATCCCCTTCTAGATAGTTCGGATAAAAGCAATCTTCGAACTTTTTATTCACAGTGATAGTAAAAAGTAAGCCATCTTCCGACCAAGACATAGCAACTTCTGCAAAGGAAGACTCGCTTAAGAGGTTTGATACATCTGGGAGCAGAAGCTGTTTGTGCATTTTTTTAGGAAAAGGCAAAGAAGAAAAATACCCTACAGGCAAAGAGAAGTCAAAAAAACTAGCTGGAGAAAATGCAGGGCATCCTTCAAACAAGATCTTTACTCCTTATTTTCTTCTACAAAATTTTGTAAAGAGATCGCATTCTTTTCTTTCAAATTAGCTAAAATCTCATCTAACAAACATTTTTTTGCATCATTAGAAAGAGCCTTTTTACCTAAATCCAATTTTACCGGATCAGTCTCTGTAGTCGTTTTTCTAGAGAGCACTTGATAAAATGCGATCTTCCCATCAGAAAAAATCTCCACTTTAGACCATTTGTGTTCAGGAAGGGTAAAAGCCTCAGAACTTGCAAAAGAGGCTTCTTCACTTCTCTGTATCTCTTTTTTCTGTCTTTTGAGTTTACTTTGCTCTTCTAAAGCAGAACCTGTCAGATTTTGTACATATCTTGGATCTGAAGGATTCTTCTCAATTGAGGCCCTCGCATCTCTCATGTGTTTATAAAATCTGTGTTTTGCATAGAAATCAAGGGAAAGGTCTTTGTCGCTTGCGGTTTTGTTTGGGTGCAATTTTTTATAATCTTCAGTGATTGCTTGTAAAAGGTCGCTAAAATAGAGCGATGCTATCTCTTCTTTCGCTTCAGAAAAAGACTTTCGACTTCCATCGCTTCTTTGAAACAGAGCTGGAGACTTTTTACTTAGCACTCCGTAGGAATCTTCTAGCTGCGCATCTAATAGAAGATCTAGCGAGTCATCTAAGGATGCTTCTTTCCAAGTAAGGACATGAGGGGCCTCTTCCTTAGAAAGGACAGAGATTTTATAGTAATGACGCTGATCGGGGCTAAAATAGCTGAGCATATCTTGAATTTCACGCTGCTTGTCTGAAATCTCTTTAGAATCTTTCATCGGAGCCTTATCTAAAAGAGCGATCATTTCTTTGTGATCAGAAAGTCCTTTAAAAGGAATGTCTCCACCTTTGAGACGAATTTTACAGTTTTCCTTTTTTACAGGGGCCTTTTCTAAGGCCTCTTTCACCCAAGTTGGATGGGAATCCACAATTTTTTCTAAAGAAAAAGCATCTAAACGAGCACGTACATTTTTTTCTAAGCTGCTAAGGTGAGCAAAACGGCTCTTTTTATCTGAGTCTTGGAATCTCGCCACTTCAGGAAAGTTCTCTGCTAAAAGCTTCCAAGAGAGATCATCTGTTTGCCACGCCCACAATTCTTTGAGTGGGATACGAGAGGTTAAAGAGTTCTTATCAACCTCAGAATACTCTACTTGAAAAGATCGCTCCACAAGTTCAGGATATTTTTTCCCCACCTCTTCCATTGATTTGAAGGAGGAAGGAAGCGAAAGAGATGATTTAGAAAAATTGGATCCTACTGCCTCTAGATAGGTTTGGAGCTTACACATAGAGCGAAAGTCTTTTACTTGAAATTCATCTGAAAGCGCATACATGTCAAGAGTTGCAACTTCTTTTGCGAAATTTGCAAATTCCTCTGAAAAAAGCGGATCTAGGTAAACTCTGTTTCCAACATCATCAAAAAGCCTGCGAAAGAGCATAACTTTTTGCCAAGTAGCTACAGCTTCTCTTTCATCCATCCCTAAATTACGCCATTGCGCGTTCATGGCTTTATAAGCATCTTGATAGGTTAGATTTTCCTGTCCGCCCATTTTTTTCAAATTTTCGAATGTGTTTTTTAGAAGGTCGGCTTTTGCTTCTTCTGTAGATACTTTATATCCTCTTTCTTCAGCTACAATCGCCGCATTCAAGATAAACTGGCTTGTCAGTTGCATAAATTTGGGCCCGAACCAATCATGAATTGACTCAAATCCGAAAAGGGATAAATTCGCGCGCTCAATGCTTTGATCTGCTTGTAGAGCTGGGTATTGATTTTTCTGATACTTCATAATGTTACGAAGAAGTTCAGCCGGGAACTCTGCTTGATGCAAATAGAGATTTGTAAGTAGTGAGAACATTTTTGGAGAAACTTGGCTATCATCCATCTGGATTTGTTTCAGTCCATCCAAAATTTCAGGCTTTGCCATCTCCCATACAGCCTGCGCTTGAATAAAAGGTGCCTGCGGGTGCGAATAGGGTCTGTATCTTTGCACTTTTTGTAAACGATCATCAAATTCTGGACGCAATTCAGTAAAATATTGTTCTACCAAATGCTGCGCAAGTCCTGTAGCTAAAAAGTCCTTTTGTAAAACCCCGTCGTTAGAGAAATTGATTTGAGATGTGGGAGACGTCCACACATCATCTGCGCTTGTCGACAAGATCCGCAGCATGTTGTCAACATCACTTTGCATGATTTTCGAGCCATCTATAGCCTTTGTGACGAGAACATCTTTCTTTTTCTCCGCTTGTGGCAGCACAGAAAAGGTGCCGAAAAAGGTAAAAGAAATGACTATCATCGCTGTGATGAAAATGAAAAAAACACGCTGATTTTTACGAAAGAAGTTAAGCATGATCTGTATACACCTTAAATAAAACTTTTTTTAGTACGACTTGGCAAAAATTACTCTTCTTACACTTTTTTTCCCACTAATAATACATTTTCCTTCTTCAACTTCTGCATCTAAAGGAATACAACGTATCGTTACATTGAGATCTTTTTTTACAATCTCTTCCGCATCACTCTCTTCATTCCAATGGCAAAGGGCAAACCCTCCATGAATTTCATTCTGCTCATCTTTCGATGTGAAAAATTTATAAAACTCTTCTTTATCATCAACTTTTTTGCAGTGTGAATCACGGAATGCAAGAGCTTTTGCATAGATCGACTGTTGAATATCCTCGAGTTCACTTACTATCATCTGCAGAAGTTCTACCTTCGATACAATTTTAGATTCTTTATGAGGACGGTCTCTACGTTTCATTGGGAATGTATCCGCAGCAACGTCTCTTGGTCCAATTTCTAAACGAATTGGAATTCCCTTTTTGATCCAATGCCAGGTTTTCTCTCCGCCACGAAGGTCTCTTTTATCAACAATCACCTGAATTTTAGAATCTAAATAGGACATTTTACGAAGCTCTTTTGCAACTTGTTCGCAGTACTCTAAAACTTCAGCTTTTGTCTCTTCTTTATGAATGATAGGGATGATAACAACATGAGAAGGGGCAATTCTTGGGGGAAGCACAAGGCCATCATCATCGCTGTGTGTCATGACAACAGCGCCGATGAGTCTTGTGGTCGTTCCCCAAGAGGTAGTCCATGCAAACACTCTCTGTCCGTTTTCATCACAGAAGCCGATATCGGAAGATTTAGAGAAATTCTGTCCAAGAAAATGCGACGTCCCACACTGCAGGGCTTTTCGATCTTGCATCATGGATTCGATGGTAAAGGTTTTTACAGCGCCTGGAAATCTCTCGCTTTCTGTTTTCTCTCCTTTAATCACAGGAAGAGCTAAATAATTTTTCGCAAAATCTTCGTATACGTCAAGCATGCGCATAGTCTCTTCCAACGCTTCTTCTTCAGTCGCATGAGCTGTGTGCCCTTCTTGCCATAGAAATTCTGTTGTTCGCAGGAATAATCTTGTGCGCATCTCCCATCTGACCACGTTCGCCCACTGATTTATCAAAAGCGGCAAGTCACGATAGGACTCAACCCATTTTGCAAACATAGCTCCAATGATTGTTTCCGATGTTGGTCTTACAATTAAAGGTTCTTCCAAAGGTCCTGCAGGAACAAGTTTCCCTTCTGCGTTTTTCTCTAACCTGTGATGTGTGACAATAGCGCATTCTTTTGCAAAACCTTCCACGTGCTGCGCTTCTTTTTCTAAAAAGCTGAGTGGGATGAACAAAGGAAAATATGCATTCACATGGCCGGTTGCTTTTAACATCCCGTCCAAGGTTTTCTGTAAATTTTCCCAAATTCCGTATCCCCAGGGTTTAATGACCATGCATCCGCGTACGGGAGAATGTTCAGCCAGGTCAGCAGCTTTGACAACCTGCTGGTACCATTCTGGATAATCTTCTTCTCTCTTTGGGGTAATTGCCGATTCTTGTTTTGACATGGTCAGATGTTCTCCACTAAATATTTTTGTAATAACTCTTTTAATTCTTTTTTGGCCTGACTGCGCTGTTTTTCTCCGGTTTCTTTTCCAAGAAGAGGATAAGTAAAATTTCTCATCGCCTCCACAACTCTGCTCCCTGGAAGCAAAATATCACGCAAGTATTCTTCATCAGGAAGCTGCATTGCAATCATTCCTTGATGCAAAAAACCTTTTTTGTCTTTTCTTTGCGCAGCCCCTGCTACTTTTTTTCCTTCCATCACAACGTCATATTTTGTAGGCCTTGCCATACAAAAACGGTTACTTGGAATATCAAAACTCTCTGCATCCTGAAAAATAAGCTCAACACTTCTTTGCAAAAATTCTTTTACAGCTGATAAAACAGCCCGGTTGATAAAACCATAGTTTTCTAGTGTATTCATAGAGAAAAAGGGAGAACTGCTCGGAATTAACACAGAAAAGGCAAAGTCCCATTTATGAAATACAATCCCTCCCCCTGTCGGGCGACGCGCTAAGGAAAGGCCCCTTCTTTCTACTTTTTCCAAATCCAAGTAGCTCTCTGGCCTCACAAAGTATCCATACGTTGCAGCCTCATCCTTCCAATCATAAAAATGGATGATTGGATCACCTGAAAGGTTTTGTAAAAGCTCTTGATCTATACGCATGTTTTCACTTGCGCAGGCAAGGCCCGTATCAATCACTTTCCACATAGTTTTCTCTAGATAAATGAGACATAAGATACCCTGTCATACAAAATATTGCAAAAGGTAAGTTTATCAAATTTTACCTGTCTTTCTGGGAATGAATGAAAATTAAGATAGATTTAAAGAAAAAATGATACAAACTTTTTGAAATCTTGGAGTGAGAATGTGCTATTGTCTGGAACACTCTAGATAATAGGTCCCGCTTCAACGAAAGTTTTATCTAACTTTTTTTGGAGTATAAATAAAAGAGGCTGGATTTTATCCCAGCCTCTTTTAACGTTTAGAACTGATCAGAAAATTTTACGCCGCTGAAGCCGCTATACCATTTTGAGCTACCTGAGCTGCTATCATGTCTTCTGTGACAGTTGGTTTAATTTTTTCTGACTCACCTAGTTTACGTTTCTCGTCAACGTCTCTTCTATGAGCAACCTGACCAGATCCAACTGAATGAAGTGTTTCTTCATCCGCGTCAGCAACTGGTTTAATTTTCTCTTCAACCTTTTCGCTTTGAACAGGTTTACTGTAAAAGAACGATGCGAAAAAGAGGATCAGTACGTTCACAGCTAAGCGGAAAATACTACCTATTCTTCCGAATATCCCGGTTGGTTTGACAGCCTCTTCCTCATCAGTTGTTTCTACAATCTTTGCTTCAGCTGGGATTGCAACTTCAATCGCTTTATCAACACCACCTGTAATCGCTCTTCTAGCTATTTGCGGTATAGGAAGACGCTCTATATATAATTGTCCAACGATTCCCGCTAAGTTTCTATAGAAAAGTTGCATTTCCTGTGGGGTCAAAGCGCTGTCATCGGCGGCCATTGCATATACTGCCGAATAGGCTAAGAAACCGTGGAGGTAAACCGCTAAAATTCCTTCCATTTGAGTAAACTGTGTCGAGTCTGTAAATGGACAACCTATAAGTCCTGCTTCCCCTGATCTCACAGCCCCTACAACGGATGCCGCAAGAGTTTGCGAAAGACCTCTTAAAGAAACAATTTCCGGTAACCATCTAAGCGCTGGGAATTGCTGATTCAATTTGTAAAAGACAAGAGCTTCTACAACCTTAACATCTCCACTTGCTATTGCCGTTTGAATATCTTTGTCTTCTTTGATAAATTTGCTAAACTCATTGAACATACGAATCACAATGTTATACGCATTGTCTTTTGTAAGGACAACTTTTAAATTTGCCTCAATAAGAGCCTTAAGCTTTGGATCTTCTACAATGAGAGCCGCTAAACTTTCTGCAAGTCCTTCAAGTCCTCTCTCATGAGCTTTACCTAAAAGCATCTGTAAAACCCTAGTTGGGTGGAATACTTCAATACGACGCCCTTCTGAAAGTAGAGGAACGACATTTTGATTAATCGGAGCTGCATAGTAAATAAGAGAAGGAGCAGCTAAATTTGCCGCTGAACCTAGAACAGGGCCTAGGACTGAACTCATTATCTGTGCAATCACCGGTGAAACTATAACTGAAGGTAATACGTTTACAAGGTGTGAACCAGATGGATTTTCAAGATCTAAAAGTGGTGTGTTACTTCCGGTTACGTAGTCAACTGCTTTAAGAGCCATGCAACCACCGATTACATCACCTATTGCTGCCATTCCCGACGATCCATCGTAAGCTTGCAAGCAAACAACAGCCACAAGAGTGGTCGCTGTTGCAATCTTTGTCCAATTTCGTCCTGAGTCCGTTTTTGCATTACCAATTAAAACTAAGCCGAGTGCCGCGCCACCAAGAACAAAGATAGGGAACATACCAGTTGAATTCTCAAAAAGACTATCAGCTACAGGAAGAGCAGCTCGTCCCACAGCAGAACCAACCATATAAACCACATTAGACGCAATCGCTTTTCCAACAGCGCTGTTTCCAAATTTTTTCACTTTATCTACTGTTCTAGAGATTACTGTTGTAGTGTCCTCTGCATCATAAAAAATCTCTTCCTCACCGTCTTCCTCATCAACACGTACAATTCTTCCTTCACCCGCAATATTACCTGATTCATCAATTTCGACTACTTCACCTTCAGATTGTTCGAGTGCATCAAGCATTGAATCTAAACAAGTGATGATAGTGTTATTCGCAAAAGACGCAGCTCTTTGAACAGGAGCTGTAACTACTGCCTTTGCGGCTTTGAAAGTTCTAGAAAGAGCAGATCCCTCCAAATCTCCAACCCAGGTTGGGTCTAACCAATGTAAGGGGCTCACTACAGATATCTGATTTTCTAACCTGAACGACATATACA
>JABEVM010000076.1 GCA_013041585.1 Chlamydiota bacterium | reverse complement strand
TTGCCAAAATAAAATAAAGAACAATTGAAAGTAATAGATTTAAACAATTGAGAATCAATTTGCAAAAATATAATTCTTAACTTTCCTCATTTAAATGCATAATTCAACCTATCTTGCTACCAGGCCTCTTCTAGAGGGAAAATAAGGAGATCAGATCTTGCTATTATCTTCGTTAGATCAAAAAGCTTGATCTAGCCGAAAATAAAAAAAAAGTGCTACCGTGGATTTTACTCTTTTAATGAGAAATAAATGGTCCTTTTACTTATTTTTAGTTTTCTTGCAGGTATTGTTACAGTTCTATCTCCCTGCGTATTACCCGTTTTACCGGCCATTCTTTCTGCAGGAGCAACCGATGGAAAATTACGTCCTTTAGGGATTATTCTGGGGCTTATTACTAGCTTTTCTTTCTTTACTTTAACGCTAACTGCCTTAATTGAAGAATTTGGAATTTCTGCCAATATACTTCGCAACTTAGCTATTTTTCTGGTCTTTGCTTTTGGGATTGTGATGCTTTTCCCAAAACTATCTAATGCATTTGCAAAATTTACCTATTTTTTTGCTACTGCTGGTCAGAAAATTCAAGGCATACGTAAAAAAGACGGGTTTTGGAGTGGAATAGTTTTAGGGGTAGCTCTAGGGCTTTTATGGACCCCTTGCGCTGGGCCCATTCTTGCGACTATTACAACGCTTGTTGCTACACGAGGGCTCTCCTTAGACGCAGTCTTCTTAACACTTTCTTATAGTATAGGAACTGGTGTTCCACTCTTTTTTATTGCTTATGGAAGTCAAAAGATAATTCATTCCTCTCGCTTTTTATCCAAACATGCAGAAGGAATTAGACAATCTTTTGGCGTACTTATGATTTTACTTGCAGCTTTGTTAGCTTTCCATTGGGAGATGCTTTTGGAGCAGAAATTAATTCACTATGTACCGCAAGTATTTATCGAAAAAAATCCTCAAATTGAAAAAGGATTAAAAAAATTAAGGGGAGAAACATCAATTCAAGGAAAAGCCCCAGAACTTGTGGGAATTGTAGGCTGGATTAATTCTACCCCTCTTTCTCTTGAAGATCTAAAAGGAAAGGTGGTTCTGATTGATTTTTGGACCTACAGCTGTATCAATTGTCTAAGAACCCTCCCTTTTCTTGAAAAATGGGATGACAACTATAGAGATAAAGGTCTTGTGATCATTGGCATCCATACGCCTGAATTTGCATTTGAGAAGGATCGTGCCAATGTTGAAAAAGCTGTACAGACCCTTGGCATTCAATACCCAGTAGCTCTTGATAACAACTACGAAACTTGGCAAGCCTATCATAATCAATATTGGCCTGCGCATTATCTTATCGACCAAAATGGCAATCTTCGGATGATCCATTTTGGAGAAGGAGCCTATGGAGAAACTGAAAATGCAATACGCTCGCTTTTAGGACTCTCTACTCTAGTTATGCAAGATAGGAAAGAGACTACGCACGAACTCACCCCAGAAACATATCTTGGACTAGAAAGAGCTCATAGCTACACTTCCCAAATATCTATTAAACCCAACAAAGTTGCACAATATTCCTACAAAACACCTCTTGAAAATGACCAAGTGGGGTTGCGAGGACTGTGGAGCGTAGAGAATGAATTTATCTTGTCAGAAGGCGATGATAGCTTCTTAGATTTGAACTTTTTAGCAAAACAGGTTTACCTTGTCTTATCCGGTGTTACTACAACCCCTCTTCAAGTTTATATGGATGGAAAATTTATCAAAGAAATTTCGTTCACAGGTCCTCAAAAATATGATATTGTCAAAACAGAGTATCGAAGACATCAACTGTCTATTAAGATTCCAAAGGGGATAAAAGCATATGCTTTCACCTTTGGCGACGAATAAAAAACTTTTTTATTAGAAAAAACATAAAGTATCCTCTTATGCCAACTAGACCCATTGCAACATCCATTGTGAAAAAACTGCAGGAAGCGGGCTTTATCGCCTATTTTGCAGGCGGCTGGGTACGAGATTTCCTGCTGCAAAAACCATCTGACGACATCGATATCGCAACCAATGCGACTACAGATCAAATTGCAGAGTTATTCCCCAAAACAGTCCCTGTTGGGGTGGCTTTTGGGATTATTATCGTTGTAGATGGAGGACATTCTTTCGAAATCGCATCATTTCGTAAAGAATCCGATTATGTTGATGGAAGACGACCTACAAGTATTTCGCCTGCTACCCCAGAAGAAGATGCGCAAAGACGTGATTTCACGATCAATGGGATGTTCTACGATCCGATAGCTGAAAAACTGTATGATTTTGTAGGGGGAGAAAAGGATCTTCAAAAGGGAGTTGTTAAAGCCATTGGAAGCGCTCATGAGCGCTTTTTAGAAGACAAACTTCGCATGATGCGCGCGGTTAGGTATTCCACTAGATTTAATTTCCCTATTGAATCAGACACTTTGCAAGCTATTTTGGCCCATGCTAAAGACCTTCTTCCTGCTGTCGCAATGGAAAGAGTGTGGCAGGAGTTTAAAAAGATGTCACAATTTGCCCATTTTGACGCAGGCCTTATCACACTGCATAAACTTCAGCTTTTACAGACAATCTTTCCAGAGCTGCGGGATATCTCCTCCGAAGAAATCCAAAAACGACTGAAATCTGTAGAACACTACCCCAAAAATTCACCAACAATTGCGCAGCTGTTAGAATTATTTCCCTCTTATTCTTTAGAGGAGGCTCTCGCACTCTGCGACTATCTTAAGATCTCTCGAAAAGAGAGAAGCTTTGTGAATTTTCTTTATCACACCAAAAACCTGATAGATCTTCCAAGGGTCTGGCAAAAAGAGCTTGAGCTCTATGAATGGGCAGGGTTCTACGCTGAGCCAGATAGCGAACTTGCCCTGCAAATGATCGCAGCCCACTACCCCATCACAAAACGAGAAGCCTTTCTAGACGAACATACAAACAGAAGATCTCTTCTAGAACAACCCATCCTAAGGCTTAAGGCAAAAGAGCCTATTGTAAAGGCTGAGCACCTGCAGGCCGAGGGAATTGTACCCGGAGCTCAGATGGGGATGCTCCTCAAAGAAGCCGAGAGGATCTCTATCAATAAAAAACTCGAAAATAGAACCCTTATTTTAGAGGAGCTAAAAAAATCTCCATTGTGGAAAAATAGATAAGTAATCTGGAAAATAGATCTATGGAGATATGGGTAAAGAAAAGCGCGGCTACCTAGAAATTGAAAATCTTTCTAAAAATTTTTATCAAAAAAATTCTCTTAGTAAGGCTTTAAACAACATCACTATGTCTATAGAGAGAGGGGATGTGTTTGGAATTATTGGCCCAAGTGGGGCTGGTAAATCCACGCTACTTCGCTCCGTTGCCGCTATTGAAAGACCAAGCGACGGCAAGATTTTTTTAGAAGATGTTGATATCACAGCCCTTCCAGAAAAAGAGTTGCGTCATTTTCGCAAAAATATTGGGGTCATTTTCCAACATTTTAATCTTCTTTCTTCTCGCACGGCCCTTGAAAACGTCATGTTCCCTCTAGAAATCCATAAGCTTTGCGCCTCTCTGAGAAAAGCCAAAGCTCTAGA